>JAXIPB010000116.1:0-18018 GCA_045403155.1 Micromonosporaceae bacterium | reverse complement strand
ACCGCCGGGTGACCCGCTCCCGCTCAGTCTCACCGGTAACGCCGCACGAGCAAGCCACCCGGACAGCCGACAGATCCTGCAAAGGACAGCACGCGTCAGTCATGATCCGAGTCAGACCGCCGGGTGACCCGCTCCCCTTATCCTCACTGTCATGATCGACGGCTGTGGCGACCGTCGGTTCATGATCGAGCGGATCTTGAGGGCGGGTTTGACCTATATGGGCGTTCGTGCCACGAACCTCCCATATCGATCGCCGTCGCCGCACCGTCGGCGGAGCGTCGCCGCGGTGCCGGCGCAGTGCCGGCGCAGTGCCGGGGCCGCGAAGACGCCGCCCGGACACGCCGGAGACTCCGCGGGGGACGCGTCTAGACCGCGGTGGCTGGACAAATTGTACAAACGAGCAGGCCAAATGCTGCCGAGTGGACCGGCGGACGCCGCCTGCTTGACGTTCGGCGGCCGTCGGCGGAACATAGAGAGGTCGCCAGTCGCGCCCTGCCATGTTCGCGTGCAGAGGCAGCGAAGTTAGGGCGCGCGTTGACCGGCTGAACCCGGCGACGCTGACAAGGAGATGATATGGCGAAGGCCCTCTACGGCCACGTGGGTAGTGCGCCTGACCAGCGCATGCTCGACGAGGTCACCCGGCTGCGTGCCCGGGTGCAGGACCTGGAGATCGAAGTGATGCGGCTCCGCGCGGAGAACGACCGGTTGGTCGCCGCGACCGAGAACGCTGACGACCTGCTTCGCATCACGGAGCCGGCGCTGGCCTAGCCCGGCCGGGGAGCAACACTTCGCGTCGGCCACGGCCGACACCAGACCTACAACTCGACACGCCGAACACACCGCGCGCCGACTCCTGTCGGCGCGCATTTCTTTGCGTGCACGGTGAAGGCGGTCACGCGCGGGAGTCCGCAGTGGGTTACTGACGCGTCGTTCCAGGGTCCGGCACTACTTGCGCGGTAGCCTGCCGAGAGCAGCTGACAGACCCCTCCAGCGCCGCTGCGGCGGCCCGTCTACACCCCGGAGACCCGTGCATCTGAAGAGCTTGACGATGAAGGGTTTCAAGTCCTTCGCGTCCGCGACGACGCTGAGGCTGGAGCCGGGCATCACCTGCGTGGTGGGCCCGAACGGCTCCGGCAAGTCCAATGTCGTTGACGCCATCGCCTGGGTGCTCGGAGAGCAGGGCGCGAAGACGCTGCGCGGCGGCAAGATGGAGGATGTGATCTTTGCCGGCACTGCCGGCCGGGCACCGCTGGGTCGGGCCGAGGTCACGCTCACGATCGACAATAGCGACGCTGCCTTGCCGATCGAGTACACCGAGGTCTCGATCACCCGACGGATGTTCCGGTCGGGTGAGAGCGAGTACGAGATCAACGGCGACTCCTGCCGCCTGCTGGACATCCAGGAACTGCTATCGGACTCGGGTATCGGCCGCGAGATGCACGTGATCGTCGGCCAAGGCCAGCTCGACACGATCCTCCACGCCAAGCCAGAGGACCGGCGCGCATTCATCGAGGAGGCGGCCGGCGTACTCAAGCACCGCAAGCGCAAGGAGAAGGCGCTGCGCAAGCTCGAGTCGATGCAGGCGAACCTGAACCGGCTCACTGACCTCACCGCGGAGCTACGCCGCCAGCTCAAGCCCCTGGGCAAGCAGGCCGAGGTGGCGCGCCGAGCCGCCGGCATTCAGGCGGATCTCCGCGACGCGAAGATTCGGCTGCTCGCGGACGACCTGGCCACGCTCCGGGAGACCGTGCATCGCGAGATCGCCGACGAGACCGCCCTGCGGGTGCGCCGCGAAGAGGTCGAGGCAGCCCACGAGCAGGTCCAGATCCGCCTGGCCGACCTTGAGGCGGCCCTTGCCGCGGACGCTCCCGAGCTGGCCCGGGCGCAGGAGACGTTCCTTCAGCTATCGACGCTGCAGGAACGGTTGCGCGCCACGCACCAACTCGCGGTCGAGCGCCTCCGCAATCTGAGCACGGAGTCGGACGAGGAGCGAACCGGCCGCGACCCCGATGAGCTCACCGCCGAGGCGGAGCGACTCCGGGAGCAGGAGCGGACCATGCGGGCCGCGCTCGCGGAGGATCAGGCCCGTCTGAACGAGGCGGTCGAGGGCCGTCAACACATGGAGCGCAGACTCGCGGAGGCGGAGAAGGCTTTGGTCGCCGCGGTCAGGGCGATCGCCGACCGCCGCGAGGGGCTGGCCAAGCTCGTGGGCCAGGTGAACGCCGTCCGTATGCGCGCGACGGCCGCCGCCGACGAGATCGCTCGCCTCGATGCGGCACTCGCCGAGGCGGAGGCCCGCGCGTTCGAGGCGCGCGAGGAGTACGAGGTAGCGGCCTCCGGCGCGTCTGAAGCCGACCGCGGCACAGCGGAGCTGGACCAGCGGCACGCCGAGGCGGCCTCGGCGGCAGATGCCATTGCCGAGCGGCTCCGGGAGCTCAACGACACCGAGCGGGCGGTCGAGAAGGACGCGGCTCAGTGGAAGGCGCGTGAGGAGGCGCTCGCCCTTGGCCTGCGGCGCAAGGACGGTGCTGGCGCGCTCCTCGCCAGCGCCGAACGGGTGCCCGGTCTGCTCGGCAGCGTCGCCGCGCTCCTGACCGTCGAGCCCGGGTACGAGGCGGCCCTCGCGGCGGCGCTCGGCGCCCTCGCCGACGCGGTCGCTGTCTCTGATGTGGACGGTGCGCAGACGGCGATCGAGCTGTTGAAGGCAGATGACGGGGGTCGGGCGGCGCTGCTTATCGGCGGATCCGACATGCCCGTGAAGGGTGACCGGCCGGCCCTGCCCGAGGGCGCACGCTGGGCGTTGGACCTCGTTGGCTCACCGGACCATCTCCGACCCGCCGTGGTTCGTCTGCTGCATGACGTGGTCTTCGCGCCCGACCTGGCGATCGCCCGGACCATCGCGTCGTACGCGCCCGAACTGCGTACTGTCACGCCGGAGGGCGACCTGTTCGGCGCGTACGCCGCGGTTGGCGGCTCGTCCAAGCCGACCAGTTTCATTGAAGTCCAGGCGGCGGTCGAGGAGGCCCGGCAGCGTCGGGTCGACGCCGAGGCGCACGCGGCCGTGCTGCGCGAGCAGATCGACGGCGTCACGGCCGACCAGGCCGCGGCCAAGGAGGAGGTTTCGAGGTCGGCTGCCGCCCGCAAGGATGCGGAGGGTCACCGTAATCT
Source organism: Micromonosporaceae bacterium (assembly GCA_045403155.1). Lineage (GTDB taxonomy): Bacteria > Actinomycetota > Actinomycetes > Mycobacteriales > Micromonosporaceae > JAXIPB01. Next base: position 14,850 of record JAXIPB010000116.1, on the reverse strand, counting down.
CGCCGCCCGCCGGCTGGCCGAGCTCGGCGCCGCGGCACGATCCGCGAGAGCCGAGGCCGATCGGATCGCACAGAACCGGTTCAAGGCGGAGCAGGCTCGCGACCGTGACGTGGCCGGTCTGACCGATCTCGAGGATCGTCTGAGTAACGCGCAGACGACGCCGATCGAGACCAATCCGTCCACTGTGGAGCGCGATGAGCTGGCCTCGGCCGTCCCCGCGGCGCGGCAGCGCGAGATCGATGTGCGCCTCGCCGTGCGTACCGTCGAGGAGCGGGTTGGCGCGCTCGCCGGGCGGGCCGATGCGCTAGCCCGCCAGGCGACCGCCGAACGCGAAGCGCGTGATCGGGCCGCGGCGCGGCGGGCTACGCGCGCGCGGGGCGCGACCATCGCTCGGGTCGTGGTCGGCGGGGCGGAGTACGCCGTGGCCCAGGCGGCCCGTGCTCTGGCCGAGGCGGGCGCACAGCGCGACGCCGTCGTCGAGGCGCGCGCAGGTCGCGAGGCCGAGCTGTCCAGCGTCCGCGGATCGGCCAAGCAGCTCAACGCCGAGCTCGAACGCCTCACCTCGAAGGTGCATCGCGACGAGGTCGCGCGCGCCGAACAGCGCCTGCGCATCGAGCAACTCGAGGCCAAGGCCGCGGAAGAATTCGGCATCGACGCGGAGACGCTGCTCGGCGAGTACGGGCCGCACCTCCTAGTCCCGCCGACGGCCCCGGAGATCGCCGCCGCGGAGGCCGAAGAACGGCCGGCGCCGGAACCGACGCCCTACGAGCGCATTGCGCAGGAGAAGCGGGCGGCGAAGGCGGAGCGGGAACTCACCCTGCTCGGGAAGGTGAACCCGCTCGCGCTCGAGGAGTTCGCCTCGATGGAGGAGCGCTTCAAGTTCCTCTCCGATCAGCTCGAGGACGTCAAGGCCACCCGCCGAGACCTACTCACCGTCGTCAAGGACGTCGACGAGCGGATCCTTGAGGTCTTCACGTCGGCCTACGAGGACACGGCCCGAGAGTTCGAGGAGGTGTTCAAGGTCCTGTTCCCTGGCGGCGAGGGGCGACTCGTCCTCACCGACCCGGAGGACATGCTGACCACCGGCATCGAGGTGGAGGCGCGACCGCCGGGAAAGAAGATCAAACGACTATCGCTGCTCTCCGGCGGAGAGCGTTCGTTGACGTCCGTCGCCCTTCTCGTCGCGATCTTCAGGGCGCGACCAAGCCCGTTCTACATCCTGGATGAGGTCGAGGCCGCGCTCGATGATGTCAATCTCGGCCGCCTGCTGGCCCTCATGGAGCAACTCCGCGAGAAGAGCCAGCTGATGATCATCACGCACCAGAAGCGGACGATGGAGATCGCAGATGCGCTGTACGGGGTCACCATGAGATCCGGCGTGACACAGGTGATCAGCCAGCGTCTGCGCGACGTCGAAACGGCGGCATGAACTCGTCGATCATGACCTGGAGGTCATGATCGGCGGCGTTTCACGACGCCGAGGTCATGATCACGGCGATCTTGACGGGGCATCTGTCCACTTTAGGCCTGTCTGCGCCCGTACTCCTCGAGGCAACTACACTCCGCTGGTGCTGACCATGCAGGAGGCTCTCGCCCGGCTTGCGACGTACTGGGCCGAGCTTGGTTGTCTCACGGTCCAGCCAGTGAACACCGAGGTGGGTGCGGGCACTCTAAATCCGGCGACCTTCCTCAGGGTGCTGGGTCCCGAGCCGTGGCGCGTCGCCTACGTCGAACCGTCGGTAAGGCCGGACGATTCGCGGTACGGGGAAAATCCCAATCGGATTCAGACGCATACCCAATTCCAGGTGATCCTCAAGCCGGAGCCAGGCGACCCGCAGGAGCTGTATCTGAGCAGCCTGACCGCGTTGGGCATCGACATCGCGGCCCACGACATCCGGTTCGTAGAGGACAACTGGGCATCGCCGGCGCTGGGGGCATGGGGCCTGGGTTGGGAGGTCTGGCTCGACGGGCTCGAGATCACCCAATTCACCTATTTCCAGCAGGCCGGCGGGGTCAACTTGAACCCACCGGCGGTGGAACTCACCTATGGCATCGAGCGCATCATGATGGCGCTGCAGGGAGTACGTCACTTCAAGGACATCGCCTATGGCCCGGGTGTGACCTACGGCGAGATGTTCGGCCAGGCCGAGTACGAGATGTCGCGTTACTACCTCGACGTCGCGGACGTGGCGATGAACCGGACTTTGCTCGACCACTACGCGGGCGAAGCGCGAAGGTTGATCGGCGAAGGCCTCCCCGTACCCGCGTACGCGTACGTCTTGAAATGCTCACATACGTTCAACGTCCTCGATGCGCGCGGGGCAGTCTCGACAGCCGACCGCGCCGCCGAGTTCGCCCGGATACGCCGGCTCGCGGGCGATGTCGCGCGGCTGTGGATCACCCGGCGCGAGCAGCTTGGGCACCCGCTGGGCACCTCCGCGATCCCGCCCGCGGCTGTTCCCGCCGCCGAGCATGCGCCATCAACAGGCTGGGGCACGCGGCCGCGCCAACTGGTCGTTGAGATCGGCACCGAGGAGATGCCGCCGGCGGAGGCGCGCGGCGCGCTGGTTCAGTTGGAACGGGATCTGACCGAGCGACTCGGCGCTACGCGCCTTCGACACGGGCAGGCCCACTTCTTCGCGACGCCACGACGGTTGGTCGCGATCGTCGACGACGTCGCGTCGGCGGCGGACGAACACGTCAAGATGGTCAAGGGACCAAGGGTGAGTGCCGCGTTCGGCGCCGATGGCGAGCCGACGGCCGCCGCAATCGGCTTCGCGAAATCGCAGCGGACACCGGTTGCGGACCTCGGCCGAACCATGATCGGCGGCGTCGAGCACCTCGCGGTCGAGCGCCACGAGACCGGCCGGGCGGCCCCGGTAGTGCTCGCGGACGTCGTGGCATCCATCATCCAGAATCTGCGCTCGACCAAGAACATGCGCTGGCGGGACCCGAAGCTCTCGTTTACTCGCCCGATCCGGTGGCTGCTCGCACTGTGGGGTGACGCGGTCGTGCCGGCCGCCGTGTCCACACTGGTCGGTGGTCGACGGACGCGCGTCCATCGCACCGCGGAACGGCCATCGATTGTGGTCGACTCCGCCGAGTCGTACCTGATTGCTATCGCCGGCGCCGGCATCGAGGTCGACCCGGAGCTCCGCCGAGATGCCATGATCGCCGCGGCGACGCGACTTGCGGCCTCGGTCGGCGGACGTATCGATGTGACCGGGGAAAGCGCACTTATCGACCAGATTCTGTACCTCGTCGAGCAGCCGCATCCGGTGCTGGGCCGGTTTGACGAGGAGTATCTCCAACTGCCGCCCGACGTACTCGTCTCGGTCATGCGAAAGCACCAGCGCTACCTGCCGGTCCGAGACCCTTCGGGTGATTTGCTGCCTCATTTCGTCGCGGTCGCCAACGGCACCGTTGATGACGAATTGGTACGGGCAGGCAACGAGGCCGTCCTCCGGGCCCGTTACGAGGATGCGGCGTTCTTCTATCGCGCCGATCGGAAGCTGTCGCTGCGTGCCATGAAGGAACGTCTCAACCGGTTGACGTTCACCGACCGCCTTGGCACGATGGCGGACCGGGCTGAGCGGATCGATCTGATCGCGCGCCAGCTCGCCGACCAGGTGTTGCTGGGGCGCGACGCTCGGCAGGCTCTGGACCGCGCCGCAGGACTCGCCAAGGTCGACCTGGGCTCGCACCTCGTGATGGAGATGACGAGTCTCGCCGGTGTCATGGCGCGTGACTACGCGATCCACGCCGGCGAGCCGGTTGCTGTCGCCGAGGGTCTGTACGAGATGGAGCTGCCGCGACAGGCGGGAGATGAACTGCCCGCCAGCGACGTCGGTGCCCTACTATCCGTCGCCGATCGTCTGGACCTTGTGGCCGGACTCTCCGCGACCGTGGGCCTACCGACGGGGAGCAGCGATCCGTTCGCGCTCCGGCGGGCCGCGCTTGGCCTCATCGTGGTGCTCCGTGCGCAGGCCGACCTGGCGGCGCTGTCGTTGACCGATGGCCTTGCGCTCGCCTATGCGGCCCAACCCGTGGACGTCGCGGATGCCGTGCCAGGGGAGACTTTCGATTTCCTTGCCCGACGGCTTGAGCAGGCGCTCCTTGAGGAGGGCCAGCCAGTTGATCGAGTACGGGCGATCATGCCACACGCCGATCGCCCGAACCTCGTTGATCGCATGCTGGCCCAGCTCGCTGGTCTCGCCGATCAGGATGACTTCCGCAACCTTGTTGAAGCGTTGCAGCGCAGCAGCCGGATCGTGCCGGCTGCCACGCTCCCCGACTACGACCCAGGCCAGCTCGTCGAGCCGGCCGAGATCCGGTTGCACGAGACAATGCGCAAGGTGCGTGCCGATCTCGGCGACCGAGGCGACCTGTTGTACTTCACTGACCTTGTGCGCTTCACCGACGTTGGCCGTCGGATTATCGAGCCGGTCAATGCGTTCTTTGATCAGGTGTTTGTCATGGTCGATGATTCGACCCTGCGGCAGGCCCGGCTGGGCCTCCTGGCCGCGGTTCGGGATCTTGGCGAGGGCGTGCTCGACTGGCCTCAGCTCAGACTGGACTAGGAAACCGCCGGTGCGCGCGCCGTACGAAAACGCGGCTGGACCGAGCGCGACCGTCGTGACACGGCGCTTTGATCCACGAGAGCGCGACGTGGGTGCCGCCATCGCTGATATCAGTGAGCAGTAACAGCAATGCCCGGACCCACGTCGCGCGCCCGGCCTCAATTGGAAGTGGCGGACACCACGCGGAGATCGTGTCGTCCACCACCGAGCGGAGGGCGGCGGGCGGAAGTGGCCGTACTGGTGGTTCGGGCGTGGGCTCGTGGGTCTGCTGTTGCGGACAGCGGCCGAGGGATCGCTCCGCGAATCTGACAGGATGCCAGGATGCCCGCCTCCGAGTTCTGGTACCTCCTCGTCCTCGGCCTGCTGATGATGGCCGCCTTCTATGCGCCGACGCTTCGCCGCCGCTCGCGCGAGCGCGCACGTGAACGGGAGCGGCTGGAGGAGGCGAGAGCTGCCGAGGGGCAGGAGGCCACGACGGTCGCTCCGGAGATCGAGGCGCCCGAAGACGTTGCGCCGGCGCCCGACGTGGAGACTGCGCCCGACGTGGAGACTGCGCCCGAGGTGGAGACTGCGCCCGAGGTGGAGACTGCGCCCGAGGTGGAGACTGCGCCCGCGGTAAGGGTGCCGCCCGCGCCGGACGTCACCCCGCCGGCACCGATCTCGCCTGCCCCCGCACCAGCGCCCGAGATCGAGAAACCGGAGCCCACGGCCGGGCGCCTCGTGCGGCTGCGCGCTCGTCTGTCGCGTTCCCAGAACCTCTTCGGGAAGGGCCTGCTCGCTCTGCTCTCCCGCGACAAGCTCGACGAGGAGACCTGGGAGGAGATCGAGGAGACGCTGATCACGGCCGATGTCGGGGTGGAACCGACTCGTCAGATCGTTGAGCGCCTGCGCGAGCGCGCCCGGGTTCTGGGTACTGCGTCGGCGACCGATCTGCGCGGAATGCTGTCCGAGGAGTTGGTGGCTGCGCTCGATCCCGCGGTCGATCGAACGCTGAAGGCCACACCGCAGTCGAACCGACCGGCGGTTCTGCTGGTTGTCGGCGTGAACGGATCCGGGAAGACGACGACCTGCGGCAAGATCGCTCGGGTGTTGATCGCGGATGGACACTCGGTGCTGTTGGGCGCCGCCGACACGTTCCGCGCCGCCGCCGCCGATCAGTTGACGACGTGGGCGGGCCGTGTCGGCGCGGAGGTCGTCCGAGGCCCGGAGGGTGGCGATCCCGCGGCCGTCGCCTTCGACGCGGTCAAGCGGGGCACCGAGACTCGAGTCGACACCGTCTTGATCGACACCGCCGGCCGATTGCAGAACAAGGTCGGACTCATGGACGAGCTGGGCAAGGTCAAGCGGGTCGTGGAGAAGCACGGTCCGGTCGCCGAGACGCTGCTGGTGCTCGACGCAACCACCGGGCAGAACGGATTGGAACAGGCCCGCGTATTTATGGAGGTCGTCAACGTCACCGGCGTTGTGCTGACAAAGCTCGACGGCACGGCCAAGGGTGGAATCGTGATCGCAGTTCAGCGCAAACTCGGCCTACCGGTCAAACTGGTTGGCCTCGGTGAGGGTCCGGACGACCTCGCTCCATTCGAGCCGAAGGCCTTCGTCGATGCCCTCCTCGGCGACTAAGCCCCCAAGATCGCCGTGATCATGACCTGGCCGTCGCCGGAAGGCGCCGATCATGACCTCCAAATCATGATCGGCGCGAATGTTGGGAAGGTTGCGGAGGGGAACTAGATTTAGCGGGCTTGCCGTCGGACGGGAAGGGTCCCCACGGGTGGTACAGCAGGAAATCCCGCTCATCGGCGGGAACACGAGCACGGTGGTGCGCGTCGGGGACACTGTACGGCGAAATGCCGGCCCGTGGACCCCGGCCGTCCACTCGCTCCTGCGGCACCTCGAGCGGATCGGATTCACCGGCGCACCACGAGCCCTGGGTATCGACGAGCGCGGTCGGGAGGTGCTCTCCTATCTGGAGGGTGAGTGTGGCGCGTACCCGCTCCAGCCGCACTGGGTCACCGACCAGGCACTCGTCGCCGTCGCCACGATGCTGCGACGTTTCCACGACGCGCAGTTTGGCTTCCGGCCCGCATCGGGCGCGGTCTGGCGGTCGTTCGGTCCACCGCCGCCGGGTACGGAGGTCATCTGCCACCACGACGCGGCACCGCACAACGTGATCTGGCGGCCAGACGACACGCTTGCCCTCATCGACTTCGACCTCTCCTCGCCGGGGGCGCGCATCTATGATGTCGCCTACGCCGCCTGGACCTGGGTGCCTCTCTTCTCCGACCGCGACTCGATGACCCTCGGGTGGCACACCCCGGACCGCCCGCGTCGGCTGCGCCTCTTCGCGGACGCGTACGGCCTGATCCCGCGCGACCGACACCGCCTCGTGGGCACGATCCGGGCTCGCATCGTGGATCACGTCGAGGGAATTCGGCGGATGGCCGCCGCCGGTGAGCCGGCTTTCGTGCGAATTGTCCACAAGGGACATTTGCGCCGCCCGATGCGGGACCTGCGCCTGATTGATCACGAGCGGAACGTGCTCGAGACCGCGCTGAGATAGCCTTCCTTAGGGCGAGCGGCGGAGGGCGCATGAGACTATTTACGGCCGGTAGCAGACACGCCGACCGCGAACCACAGGCTGCGTTCGAGGTCACGCTCTGGCGCGCGCTGGCCGTGCTCCGGGTGGCCACGCTGGCGTACGCGGTGATCCTGACCGCCCGAAACTTCCAGCAGTACGACCACCCCTACGCCGCCTGGCTCGTCATCGCCGTCATGGCTGCGTGGACGGTGGCGGCGACGTCGGCGTACGCGTGGCCGCGCGCCCGCGGCTGGCCTCTGCTCGCGACCGACTTGGCAATCACAGCCGGGTGCCTTCTGTCCAGCCGGTTGATCGTCGGCCCTGGGCTCCTCAGCGACGCGACCCCGACGCTGACGATCACGTGGATGGTGTGTCCGGTGATCGCGGTCGCCATCGCCCGCGGCCGGGCGTGGGGAGCCGTCGCGGCCGCTGCGATGGGCGCCTGCGACCTCGCGGTTCGCGGACTCATGACACAGTCGACCGTCACCGGGACGGTCATCATGATCATGGCCGCAATCGCGGTCGGGCACATCGCGATGCTCACGGATCAGGCCCAGGAGCGCCTGCGCCTGGCGGCGGAGGTGGAGGTGGCCGGCCGGGAACGCGAGCGCCTGGCCCGCGGGATCCACGACTCGGTGCTCCAGGTGCTCGCGCTGGTGCAGCGGCGCGGCTCCGAACTCGGCGGCGAGGCGGCCGAGCTGGGACGCCTCGCGGGCGAGCAGGAGATTGCCCTTCGCGCGCTCGTCAGCCCGGGCGTCGCGGCCTCATCGGCGGCCGCGAGAGGAGAAGAAAAGGGCCGAGCCCAGTTCATCCCGTCGGGGATGGTGGATCTACGAGAACCGCTTGCTGCCTATGCGTCGGCCGACGTCACCGTGGTCGCCCCGGCAACCGGGGTGTGGTTGCGGGCTGGTGTCGCCAATGAGCTTGGGGCGGCGGTCGGCGCCGCGATCGACAACGTCCGCCGGCATTGCCCCGAGGGCGTGCACACCTGGATTCTCGTCGAGGACGAACCCGATGCCGTCACGGTGACCGTCCGGGACGAAGGCCCCGGCATACCCTCCGGGCGGCTGGAACAGGCCGAGGCGGAGGGTCGGCTCGGCGTCGCGCACTCCATCCGTGGACGGGTACGGCATCTCGGCGGGACGGTAGGCATCACCTCGTCGCCAGCCGCGGGAACCGAGATCGAGATGCGGGTCGTCCGATCGGGTACGCCCGCTGTGGCCCGCTCGCGGCTAGCGTGAGTGCCGTGAGCGAGCGCGTGTCGTTAGCGAGGGTGTGCTGTGAGCGAAGGTGACGCAGCGACCGAGGTCCGGGTGATGGTCGTCGACGATCATCCGATGTGGCGGGACGGCGTGGCGCGGGATCTCGCGGAGGCGGGTTACACGGTGGCGGCGGCGATCGGCGAAGGGGCGCAGGCAGTGCGCGTCGCCGCCGCGGTGCGCCCGGATGTCGTCGTACTGGATCTACAGCTGCCGGACTGCTCCGGTGTCGAGGTGATTCACGGCCTGCTCGCGGCGCGGCCGCAGGCGCGGGTCCTCGTACTCTCGGCCAGCGGCGAGCATTCCGATGTGCTCGAGGCGGTAAAGGCAGGCGCCACCGGTTACCTGATGAAGTCCGCCAAGCGGGAGGAGTTTCTCGACGCCGTGAGCCGAACCGCCGCCGGTGAGGCGGTCTTCACGGCCGGCCTGGCCGGGCTCGTGCTGGGCGAGTTTCGCCGCCTCGCCGCCGGACCCGATGACGCCGGACCTAACGCGCCGCGGCTGACCGACCGGGAGACCGAGGTGCTCCGCCTGGTGGCGAAGGGTGTGTCCTATAAGGAGATCGCCGAGCGACTGACCGTGTCGCACCGAACCGTGCAGAATCACGTGCAGAACACGCTCAACAAGCTGCAACTGCACAACCGGGTCGAGCTGACGCGTTACGCGATCGAGCGTGGCCTTTAGCGGCGTGCGGGGCGCCCGGCGAGGACGAGGCCGGTGACGGCGCCGATGAGGCACAGCGCCGCGGTGACGAGGAAGATCTGGTGATACATGCCGAGCAGGGCGGCTTGGACCAGCTTCTCGTACTCCGTCAGCGCCTTCGCGAACTCCTCCGTGAGCCCGGCCGCCGGTGGCAGCGGCGGCTTGAGATCCGCGGTGACCTCCTGGAACCGGTGCAGGCCCCACGAGGTCAACGCGGCGATGCCGACGAGCATGCCCATCGTGCGGGCGACCACAATGGACGCCGAGGCGATGCCGTGCTGCGCCGGTGGAATCACCCGGAGCACGGCGGCCGAGATCGGCGCGATCACCAGCCCGAGGCCGAGACCGGCCAGGGCCAGATCGACGTCGAGGCGCGGCAACGTGAGCCCGCCGATCGCATGCCGGGCCGCGAGGATGTCGGTCGGCCAGCCGGAGATCAACCAGTATGCGGCGGCGGCGACGATAAATCCGGCGGCGGTGACCCACCTTTCGCCCAGGCTGCGCGTCAGCACGCCACCGAGCACTGCCCCGATCGGCAGCGCGATGAGGAAGCGGCCGAGGATGAGCGCCCCGCCAGTGGCGGTCCGGGCAAGAAGCGTTTGCGAAACCAGCTGAACATCGACCAGGGTGACCATGAGGGCCGCGCCGGCGATCAGGCTCGTGACGAGCGTGGCGAAGTACGGCGTCTTTCGCACGCCCGTCAGATCTATCAGGCGGGTGCGGGCGAAGGACTCCCAGATCAGGAAGAGTACGACGAATGCGACGCCCGCGCCGACGGCGGCGGTCCCCCACGGCGGGAGTACCGATTTCGCCGGGTCCGGGTTGTAGAGGCCAACGACGAGCAGGCCGAGCGCGATCGCCAGCAGCAGGCCACCGACGACGTCGACCCGCCGCCGCTGCCCTCCGCCGGTGGGCGATCGACCGGGCAGCGCGAACTGCACCGCGATCATCGCGGCGATCGCGAGCGGGACGTTCACCCAGAAGATGAGGCGCCAGCCGACCGCGTCGCCGAAGGCGACGACACTCGCGCCCAGTCCGGCGATCCAGACGCCGTACAGCGGGCCCAGCACGCTGCCGAGCTCCTGCGCCGCTCCGACGGTGCCCAAGACGACCGGGCGCCGCCGCTCATCCCACAAGTCGCCGACCATTGCCATCGTCACCGGCAGCAGGGCACCGCCGGCGAGACCCTGCAGCGCCCGACCGGCCACCAGCAGAGGCAGGGTCGTCGCGGCGGCGGTGATGACCGAGCCGATGAGAAAGCCGGCGAGGCTGATCTGTACGACCGTGCGGCGGCCCAAACGATCGGAGAGCCCGCCGAGAAGGGGCATGCCCGCGACGTACCCGAGCAGGAAGCCCGTGATGATGGGCGTCGCTCGTTCGAGGCGGTTGATCGCGATGCTCAGATCGGTCGCGATATCGATAAGGACGGTGACGACGACGTACGCGTCGAGCGCGGCCAGGAGGACCGCGGCGCCGCCGACACCGATCGCGAGCCCGCGGCGCGCTCGGGGTGCCTCCCCCTCTGTTGTCGGGGGCGTGGTCACTTGCGACTCCGCGAGATCACGGCGCATTGACGGTCACGGGAGTGTTGATGGCGGAGAGGCTCACGGTCACAGTGCCCGGCGCATCCGGTGTCGCCCCTGGCACCGTCAGCACGCCCTTGACCAAGTGCTTTGTCTGGGTGTCGATCCAGAGTTTGCCGGTGATTCCAGGTCCGACGCCGGGAACCAAGACGCTCGCCGCCGTGCTGTCGACCTTCACCGCGACCCGGTAGGTCTCCTTGCCGTCGACAGATTCCTTCGCCTCGGTGGTGGCCTCGGTAGCCGTGGAAAGCAACTTCGTCACGCCGCGGTCCGGATCGAGAATCGCCGACGGGTCGTACGGTAGGGCTGCTGTCCCGCCTTCGAGTTTCTGCCAGCCACCGGTCGCGCCCTTGAGCCAGATCGAGTCGCCGAGCAGGACGAATTCGAATTCGATGAGCGTGCCGAACTGGGAGAGCTGGAGGGTGCCCTTGGCGTCGCCCTCGCGCCTGAGGTCCCCCTCGGCGCGACGCAGCGGCAGGGTGCCGACCTGGCCGTCGATGGAGAGGACGACATGGGCAGTCGACACATCCTTCATCGCGGCGGCGCCCTCGCTCAGCAGCGTCGCGCCGAGGGGCAGATCCTGCGCGTCGTTGTCGGATGAACACCCGCTGCTGATGCCCAACGACGCGAGGCCGACGGCGAAAAGGAGGAGGAGTGCGAGAGGAGCCCGGGGTCGTGGCATCCCCGCATGCTAACGGGGGCCGGCAAACCGCACCATCGTGCCCTCACGGCGGTTTGTCACATGTTCGAAACACGCGGTGACGGTACGGAAACGCAGCAGCGACATTTCCCGAAACACCGATGCGCGAGGCTTCCGCCACACCGGCGACCGGCAACGCTGCCTGCTGCCGGGCTGAGTTAACTCTCACCTAGGGAGGCAGCGTGCCTGCTGAGGAGGTTTTGCTGAGTTCCGGCGACACCGCGTGGTTGCTGGTCTCGAGTGCACTCGTGCTGCTCATGACGCCCGGTCTGGCCTTCTTCTACGGCGGCCTGAACCGGTCCAAGAGCGTGCTGAACATGATGATGATGAGCTTCGCCTCGATCGGGCTCGTCTCTATTCTCTGGCTGTTCTACGGCTTCACGGTGGCGTTCGGGGCCGACCAGCCGATCGGTGGCGAGGGCGGAACCCCCGGATTCTGGGGCAATCTGACCCAGTACCTCGGCACCAAGAACCTCGCCGCCGAGATGGCGTTCCCGCCGTTCCCGGCCACGCCGATCCCGACGTACGTGATCATGGCATTCCAGATGATGTTCGCGATCATCACGGTCGCCCTGATCAGCGGCGCGATATCCGACCGGGCGAGGTTCGCCGGCTGGCTACTCTTCGCGACCGGGTGGTTCACCCTGGCGTACCTGCCCATCGCCCACATGGTGTGGGGCGGCGGCTTCATCGGCGCCTATATCGGCGCGCTTGACTTCGCCGGCGGCTCGGCCGTGCACATCAATGCCGGCGCCGCGGCGCTGGCGCTGGCGATCATCCTAGGCCGCCGGGTCGGCTATCCGAGGGAGAGCTTCAAGCCGCACAATGTGCCGTTCGTCGCGCTCGGCGCGGGCCTGCTGTGGTTCGGCTGGTTCGGGTTCAACGCAGGCTCGGAGCTCACCGCGGACGCCATCACCGCGGTGGCGTTCATCAATACCCAGGTCGCCACCGCGGCCGCGCTGCTCGGCTGGATCACTGTGGAGTGGGTCAGGAGCGGCAAACCGACCCTCGTGGGCGCCTCCTCCGGCGCCGTCGCCGGTCTGGTCGCGATCACCCCGGCGTGTGCGTACATCCTGCCCTGGGCGGCGTCGCTGCTCGGCCTGGTCGCGGGCGCGGTCTGTGCGCTGGCCGTGAGCCTGAAGTACAAGCTGGGACTGGACGACTCCCTGGACGTGGTCGGCATCCACTTCGTCGGCGGCTGGATCGGCTGCCTCTGGATCGGCCTCTTCGCCACCGCGGGAGCGGACGGTGGCGCGTACGTCAAGAGTGAGGGCTTGTTCTACGGCGGTGGCGTGAGTCAGCTCATCAAGCAGGCCGAGGGCGCGGGGATCGTCAGCGTCTGGTCGTTCGCGGTCGCGCTGCTCATAGGATTCCTCGTCAAGGTCACGATCGGGTTCCGGGTGTCGCGAGACGACGAGATCGAGGGCATCGACGTCGCCGAACACAAGGAGAGCGCGTACGACCTCACCAGCACCAGCGGGGGCGGCGGAGCCTTCGCGGCGGCCGGGATTGGCCTGGGGTCGTCCACGTCCGGTCTCTCCGCGTCGCCGACGCCGGAGCGTTCGGACGCGAAGCCGACCCAGCCCGCCAATGTGTAGCCGGATCGTGATTCCATAATGGAGGGATTGGGCATGAAGCTCGTGACTGCGGTCATCAAGCCGCACCAGCTCGACGCGGTCAAGGAGGCTCTCCACGCGATGGGTGTCTCCGGAATGACGGTCAGCGAGGTCCAGGGCTATGGGCGGCAGAAGGGTCATACCGAGGTGTACCGGGGCGCCGAGTACACAGTGGAGTTCCTGCCGAAGATCCGGATAGACGTCCTCGTCGATGAGATCGACTTCGAGAAGGTCGTCGACGCCGTGGTCAACGCAGCCCGTACTGGCAAGATCGGTGATGGTAAGGTCTGGGTCACCTCCGTCGATGAGGTGATCCGGGTTCGCACCGGCGAGCGCGGTCTCGACGCATTGTGAGCCGCGCCCCGATCCCCACCACGCTCATGACGACCACCACCGTCGCCGATCACGGACGTATGGCCCACAAGTCCTTGATCGACGGGGTGATGGACGGCGCGGTGGGGGTCGGAGCGGTGGCTCGCGAGCAGCGGGCGGCGGCGCTCGACGCATGGCTCACCGGTCTGCTCGACGGAGCGACGTCGGAGCGCGGTGTGGCCCTGGTCGCCCTCGGCGGGCTGGGGCGGCGCGAGTGCGCCCCGAATGGCGACGTCGATCTGGTTCTTCTCCACAGTGGACTTCCGAATGTAGCAGACGTGGCTGAGCGGATGTGGTATCCGATCTGGGACGCTGGACTCACGCTTGACCACTCGGTCCGCACCGTCGACGAGGCCCTCGACGTCGCCGCGCGGGACATCAAGGCCGGGCTCGGGCTGCTCGACGCCCGGCATGTGGCGGGCGACGCCGACCTGACCGCTCGACTGCGGGAAACGGCGTTGACGCTGTGGCGCCAGCGGGCCCGCGCCCACCTGCCCGTGTTGCGCGAGATCACGACGCAGCGCTGGCGCCAACAGGGTGAGCTCGCGTTTCTCCTGGACGGCGATGTCAAGGAGGCGCGGGGCGGCCTCCGGGACGTGCGAGTGGTGCGCGGTGTCGCGTACGCGCAGGTGGCCGATGCGTGGCGTCCCCCTGTGCGCGCCGCCTTCAGCCGGCTCCTCGACGTGCGCGACTGCCTTCACCTGATCTCCGGCCGCCGCCGCGACCGACTTTTCCTGCAGGACATCGACGACGTCGCGGCGCTGTTGGATGCACGAGGACCGGAGGCGCTTCAGAGGCGCATCGCGGACGACGCCCGGTCGATCGCGTATGCGGCCGATGATTCGCTGCGAGCGGCGGAGCGCTGGCTCGCCGTCCAACGTCACGGTGGCCGGCGCAGCGGCGGCCGGCACGACGGGACAGTGGTGCGGGTTCCGATCGCCGCCGACGTCGTGGCGCAGGACGGCGAGGTCGTTCTCGCCCGCGACGCGATAACTCCCCGCGCGGACCCGACGCTCTCCCTACGCGTGGCGGCAGCGGCGGCACGGCACGGCATTCGCATCTCCCCCAGCACGCTCGAGTGGCTCGCCGGACGATGCCCGCCCCCGCCGCGCCCGTGGCCCGCCGCGGCCCGCACGGCATTCGCTCAACTTCTGAGCTCCGGCCCGGCCCTCGTCCCAACGTGGGAGGCGTGCGACCGGTTCGGCCTCATCGCGGTATGGCTGCCGGAGTGGGCGCGGATACGAAATGCCCCTCAACACAATCCGGTGCATCGGTTCACCCTCGATCGGCATCTCATCGAAACCGTCGCCGCAGCCGCACGCTATGCCCGCGATGTGACCCGGCCGGATCTGCTCTTCCTCGGGGCGCTGCTGCACGATATCGGCAAGGGCCTGCCCGGCGATCATTCCGTCGTGGGCGTCGAGGTCGCATCCGAGCTCGGGGCGGCGATCGGCCTGCCA
>JAXIPB010000023.1:0-42175 GCA_045403155.1 Micromonosporaceae bacterium | reverse complement strand
ACCGCCGGGTGACCCGCTCCCGCTCAGTCTCACCGGTAACGCCGCACGAGCAAGCCACCCGGACAGCCGACAGATCCTGCAAAGGACAGCACGCGTCAGTCATGATCCGAGTCAGACCGCCGGGTGACCCGCTCCCCTTATTCTCACTGTCATGATCGGTGGGGGCGGCGCGAGGTTGCGAGCGGCACCGGTGAGCGCGGTTGGGGCATCGCTGGGGCAGAATGCGGGTTAATCGCGGGAGGGAGATCCCGGTGTCGGAGTCGTCACGGCGGTCACAGTCCAACCAACAGTCGAACCAAGGGTCACGGTCGTACCAAGGACCACAGTCGTACATTGTCTTCTGGACCATGGATCGTTGGCTCAGCGCGGTGGCGGTCGGCCACAAGCCCCTGCCCGTGCTCTTCGGCGGCCCGCACTTATCCGAACCCAGTTTCCGCAGGGCGGGCGTGAAGGTCGGCGACGCCATTTACCCGGTAGCGGTGTCGAACCGCCGCGTGCACGTGGTGGCTCGGATGCGCGTACGGGAAATGATCTTGCTTGGCCAGGAGGACGGCCCGATGTTGATCGACCATCGATTCCCTCAGTACCGCGCGTGGAAGTTCCTTGCACCCACCTGCACCGAAGAGGTGGTCATCGGCATGGAGGGCTCGGCGCCGCGGGTGGACGTCGAGCTACCCCGCGAGGTCCTGGAGCGGCTGACGTTCCGGTCCCAGCGAGGCGAGCGAGCCCTCAGGCATATCAAGGACGGAGAGCTGACCAGTTCGATTGGGCTCCAGGGGATCTACCGGCTCACGCCTGCATCGGCGGCCGACCTGGCCACACTCATCGAGACCCCTCCGCTCTCCGCGACCCCCCGCATCCCGCGTCCGTCGGGTCGGGCCGATCGACGGACCCTGACCGCTTCAGAGGACGCGCTCTTCTGACGCCGCCTAAAGTGTGGTGCGAAGGCTCGCTAGCCAGAAGGGGTCGGAGTGCCGCTGCTCTACACGATCGGTCAGTACACCGTCGCGCCCGCCGTGCGTCTCGCCTTTCGGCCGACCGTGGAGGGCTTGGAGCACGTGCCGGCGACCGGTGGCGCGGTGCTCGCCGGCAATCACCTTTCGGTAGCCGATGAGTACGTCATGGGGGCCGTCGTTTCGCGGCACATCGCGTTCTGGGCGAAGTCCGACTACTTCACTGGCAGGGGCCTCCGCGGCTGGGCCATGCGATCGCTGATGAACGGTCTGGGCGCGATCGAGGTGAATCGCGCCGGGGGCCGGGCAGCACTGACGGCACTCGATGCCGCGATACCCGCGCTACGAGCGGGCGACCTGGTCGGCGTCTATCCAGAAGGGACCCGGTCCCCGGACGGACGCCTCTACCGCGGGCGCACGGGTGCGGCCCGCCTCGCACTTCTCGCCGAGGTTCCGATCATCCCGGTCGGAGTGCTCGGCACCGAGCAGGTGCAGCCCATCGGCAGCCGCCTGCCCAAGTTCGGGCCGAAGGTGACCATCCGCTTCGGAAAGCCGATGGATTTCTCAGGCCGCCCAACGGACAGCTCAAGCCTCCGCTCGATCACGGACGAGGTCATGGCCGAGATCCAGAAGCTGACGGGCCAGCAATACGTCGGACGCTATGCGCCCCGCCGCGCGTGATCGAGCCCATCAAGATCGCCGTGATCATGAGCTGGCCGTTGCGAAACAGCGCCGATCATGACCTCCAAATCATGATCGGCGCTATTCAGGGGGGGTTAGCGGAGGGCGGCCCAGATGACCCAGCCGAGCAGGCCGAGAATGAGGAGGCCGCCGGCCCGACGGGTGTGCAGAAAGGCGATCGGCGCCCACCATAGTGGCCACACTGGGTTCTCCGGCGGCGCCTCCGACGGCTTTGGCTCAGCGAACCTCCGCAGCATGCCGACGAGCCTGGGCAGCGCGGCCAGCGTGAGCAGTGCCGGCCACGGCAGCGCACCGACGACCACGAGCGCCACCACCCCGACGTAGTAGGCGATGGCCATGGCCTGCGTAACGGCCTTGGCCCGCCCCTCGCCGAGCAGTACGGGGAAGGTCTTGGTCCCGGTTGGCTGGTCATATGGCAGTTTGTCGATGTGCTTGCCCATCAGGACGGTCGTGGGCAGCAGGGCGTAAACGGTCGCCGCCACCACCACCGGCCAGGGCAGCATGCCCGTGCCGGCGTAGTAGACGCCGCCGACCATCAGCGGCCCCCACGTGATCAGTACGTCCAGCTCGCCCAGCCCGCGTTTCTTGAGCCGCAGCGGCGGTGCCGTATATGCCCACGAAAGGAAGAGTCCGCCGAGGGCGAACGCCGCGATCCACCAATCCACCCGCCAGATCAGCGTCACCAAGATGGCGAGGTCGAGTACCTGGCAGACCAGGATGCCGGTCAGAAGCTGCCGCTTCGTCACCAGGCCGGAGAGGATCGGGTGCGGCGCGTAGAGGGCTCGTGGGTAGCTCTCGGTGTCGCTGCCGACCTGAGTGTCGGCGAGGTCGTTCATCAGGTTGTTTGCTAGGTGGGCGATGACGATGCCGACGACCGCGAGCGTCACGTTGAACCAGTCGACAGATTCCGCCAGAGCCGCGAGTAGCACCGCGATCAGGCCGGAGGTCAGCGTCATCGGCAGCACGCCCGCCCGAGTCACCACGAGCCAGCGCGTTACACCGTCAACGATGCCCTGCTCGGGCGGGTTCGTCGTGAGGAACGCGTATCGCCAGGCGGCAAGGCGCTCGCTCAGCGCGGCTGCCGACCTCTGCGGGGTCATGCCCGCAGCGTAGTTCACAATCTGAGACCGCTGTGATCACCCGGTTTTGGTGGACGCCGGCGTGCACCAGAGCCCGGTGGTCGCGAAAGACACGCCGGCGCCAGCCGTCGGCGGGCCCCGCGTACCCTGGGTTGCTGAACCCCGGGAGGCCCGAATGACCGTCGCGAGCGTATTTGACCGGCTTGAGCGCCTGCTGCCGCAGGTGAGCAAGCCGATTCAGTACGTCGGCGGCGAGCTCGGGGCGGTCGTCAAGGACTGGGACGCCGCTGCCGTCCGGTGGGCGCTGATGTACCCCGACGCGTATGAGGTCGGCCTGCCCAATCAGGGCGTGCAGATCCTGTACGAGGTCCTCAACGAGCAACCCGACGTGCTCGCCGAGCGGACGTATGCGGTCTGGCCCGACCTTGAGAGCCTGATGCGCGAGCACGGCGTGCCGCAGTTCACGGTGGACGCGCACCGCCCCGTGCGCGCCTTCGACCTATTCGGCATCTCCTTCGCCACCGAACTCGGCTACACCAACATGCTGACGGCCCTCAGCCTGGCGGGGATTCCGCTCGACGCGAGGGACCGCGGTGACGACGACCCGGTCGTGGTCGCCGGCGGTCACGCCGCGTTCAACCCGGAGCCCATCGCCAACTTCATCGACGCCGCCGTGCTCGGAGACGGGGAGGAGGCGGTGCTCGAAATCACCAAGATCGTCCGTTACTGGAAGTCCGAGGGCCGACCCGGCGGGCGCGATGAGCTGCTGCTCCGTCTCGCGAGAACCGAGGCGGTATACGTTCCCCAGTTCTACGACGTCGATTACCTTCCGGACGGGCGCATCCAGCGCGTCGTACCGAACCGGGCCGACGTGCCGTTCCGGGTACGGAAGCGGACCACAATGGACCTCGACGCGTGGCCGTATCCGCGCAAGCCGCTGGTTCCCTTGGCGGAGACGGTCCACGAGCGGTATGCCGTGGAGATCTTCCGCGGCTGCACCCGTGGCTGCCGGTTCTGCCAGGCAGGCATGATCACGCGCCCGGTCCGGGAGCGGTCGATCACCACGATCGGCAAGATGGTCCAGGATGGGCTCGAGTACTCGGGATTCTCCGAGGTCGGCCTGCTCTCGCTGTCCAGTGCAGACCACTCGGAGATCGGCGACATCTGCTCGGGACTCGCGCAGCAGTACGAGGGCACCAACGTGTCGCTGTCGTTGCCATCCACCCGCGTCGACGCGTTCAACATCACGCTCGCGGAGGAGCTGTCCAAGAACGGCCGGCGCACCGGCCTCACCTTCGCCCCGGAGGGCGGCTCGGAGCGGATCCGACGGGTCATCAACAAGATGGTCTCGGAGGAGGATCTGATCCGCACCGTGGTCACGGCGTACACCAATGGATGGCGGCACGTGAAGCTCTACTTCATGTGCGGCCTGCCGACCGAGACCGACGAGGACGTGGTGCAGATCGCCCGGCTGGCGCATGAGGTGATCAAGGCCGGGCGCGCGGCCACGGGCTCGCGTGACATCCGGTGCACCGTCTCCATCGGCGGGTTTGTGCCGAAGCCGCACACCCCGTTCCAGTGGGCGTCGATGGCCACGCCGAAGGTGATCGATGATCGGCTGCGTATGCTCAAGCAGGCGATCAACTCCGACCGCTCACTCGGTCGCGCGATCGGCTATCGCTACCACGACGGCCAGCCGTCGCTGATCGAAGGGCTGCTCTCGCGAGGCGACCGCCGCGTCGGAGCGGTCATCCAGAAGGTGTGGGAGGCGGGTCAGCGTTTCGACGGCTGGTCCGAGCACTTCTCGTACGACCGCTGGGTCAACGCCGCGGCCGAGGCGCTGCCGCGCCCCGGCGACCCGTGCGGAGCCGGGCAGCGCTACACCGTCGGCGTCGACCTGGACTGGTTCACCACCCGTGAGCGCGAGGAGAACGAGGTCCTGCCGTGGGATCACCTCGACTCCGGGTTGGACAAGGAGTGGCTGTGGAAGGACTGGGAGGACTCGCTGAGCGAGTACGAGCAGGACGACTGCCGTTGGACGCCATGCTTCGACTGCGGCGTGTGCCCGTCGATGGACACCCAGATCCAGATCGGCCCGACGGGCAAGAAGCTCATTCCACTCACCCCGGTCTAGGAGCCGACGATCAGTAGGAAGGCACAGCCCGAACAGAACCAGGCGCCGGTGGTCCAGCGTATTCGGATCCGCTATGCCAAGCGGGGACCGCTGCGGTTCACGTCGCACCGTGACTTCGCCCGTGCCTTCGAGCGGGCGGTGCGGCGGGCCGGAGTTCCGGTGGCCTTCTCGCAGGGCTTCACGCCACACCCGAAGATCTCGTACGCCTCCGCCGCGCCGACCGGTGTGGCCAGCGAGGCGGAGTACTTGGAGATCGGCCTCCGGGCAACGATGGATCCGGCAGACCTGCGCGCCGGGCTCGACGCTGCGCTCTCCCCCGGACTCGATGTGATCGAGGCGGTCCAGGCCGGCGCCGGCCCAAGCCTGGCCGACCGCATCGACGCCTCGCGGTGGCGGATCGAGCTGCCGCTGGTCCGACCGGACACGCTCGCCGAAGCGGTCGCCGCGTTCGTCGCCGCCGACGAAGTCCTCGTGGAACGGATGACGAAACAGGGACGCCGGCGATTCGACGCCCGCGCCGCCGTATTCTTGATCGAGGCCGGCGGAGCAACGTCGGGCGTGGCGCCCATGGCTTCGGGCGGGCAATCGTGTGCGATACTGGACTTAGTCGTACGGCAGGTAACCCCCTCTGTACGACCCGATGACGTACTGGCCGGTTTGCGGGTCGTTGCCGACCTGGAGCCGCCGGTGCCCCCGCGGGTGATCCGGCTGGCTCAGGGCAGGCTGACTGTGCAGGGTGAACTCGTCGATCCGCTTGCCGCGGACGACGGGACGATCAACGACGGAACGCTCATTGGGGAACCGTCCGGCTAGGACGGGTATTTACTGGCAGACTTCGGCGCCACGCCCCAGGTGGGTACGGGTGCCGGGATACTAAGGCGTCCCTGCGTGGCTGCATGTTATGCGCCCGGGGAGGCCAGAACTGGAGAACTTCCATATGGTCAACGAAGAGCAAAGAGGGAGCGAGCCGGTCGCTGGTGGCAACGCCGACAGCCGCAGCACCGAGGGCACTTCACCGCCTCGCCGCGCACGTCGTACGACGAAATCAGCTTCAGGAGTCACCCCGCCCAAGGACGCCGCGGGCATCGACACTGGCGCGGAGGAGCGGGCACCGGCCGGCCGAGCGAAGCGGACCCGGGCCGCGGCTTCGCGAGCGAAATCCACACCGCCAGCCGCGGATGCCCCGCCCGCGAATGAACCGCCCGCGGCTGCCCCCCGTCGGCGGCGTAAGATCGCAGATTCGGAACAACTGCCCTTAATCGGAGAGTCTGCCCAAATCAGCCCTGAGCCCACCGAAGCGCCCGGACGGGCGACGACGCGAGGACGGCGTCGATCGGACGCACCGGCCCCCGCTGCCGATTCCACCGCGGAGCCCACGCCGGAGCCTCAAGGTCGACCGCGAGCGGCCGAGACACCGGCGAGCGCGCAGCACGACGCACCGCCGACCACCGCCGTCTTCTTCATGGCGCCGCCCGAAGTCGCGGCGGAGCCATCGGGTGCGCCAAGCCGCACGCGGACAACCGGTGATGACGCTGAGCCCGAGGCCGAGCCAGCGCCATCCCGGCGGGCCCGGCGGACCAGGCGAGCCCCGGAGCCGGCGGAACCGGAGCCGGTGGCGGTCGAGGCCTCCGAGGCGGACGTCGACGAATCCGAGGACGAACTCGACGAATCCGGGCGGCGCCGTCGGCGGCGCGGGCGCCGGGGCCGCGGACGCGGCAGGGGCGGCTTGGACGAGGCTGACGAGACGGCTGAGCCGGCCGCCGTCGAGGAGAGCGACGCGGGTGAGGGCGGCGAGGATGAGCCGCTCACCCGCCGCCGGCGGCGACGCCGACGCAGCGGGGCCGCCGAGCCCGAGGCGGCCGACGACGGAGTCGTGACGGTCGTTCGCATACGGCAGGGCCGGACCCCGCGCGACGAAGTGCAGGGCGTCAGCGGCTCCACCCGGCTCGAGGCAAAGCGTCAGCGACGTCGGGATGGGCGTGAGCAGCGCCGCACCCGACCGGCCATCCTGTCCGAGTCGGAGTTCCTCGCACGGCGCGAGGCCGTCGACCGTGTGATGGTCGTGCGCCAGCGGGGTGACCGTACGCA
Source organism: Micromonosporaceae bacterium (assembly GCA_045403155.1). GTDB lineage: Bacteria > Actinomycetota > Actinomycetes > Mycobacteriales > Micromonosporaceae > JAXIPB01. The sequence continues at coordinate 35,219 of JAXIPB010000023.1, read as the reverse complement.
GATCGCGGTGCTCGAGGACGGCATCCTCGTGGAGCATTACGTGACCCGGCAGTCCGCCTCGACCATGGTCGGCAACGTCTACCTCGGCAAGGTCCAGAACGTCTTGCCGAGCATGGAGGCGGCGTTCGTGGACATCGGGCGCGGGCGTAACGCCGTGCTCTACGCCGGTGAGGTCAATTGGGATTCCTCCGGTCTCGAGGGCAAGGCACGCTCGATCGAGCAGGCCTTGAAGTCCGGCGAATCCGTGCTGGTCCAGGTGACCAAGGACCCGGTCGGTCATAAGGGCGCCCGACTGACCAGCCACGTTGCTCTATCTGGGCGGCACCTGGTATACGTGCCAAACGGGCACGCTTCCGGCATCTCCCGCAAGCTGTCCGATGTCGAGCGGCGGCGGCTGCGCGACGTCCTGAAGAACCTCGTGCCCGACGGCGCGGGCGTCATCGTGCGTACCGCGGCCGAGGGCGCGGCGGAGGACGACCTCGCGCGCGACGTCAAGCGGCTCCAGGCCCAGTGGGAGGAAATCCAGGCGAAGGCGGCCGATGGCGGCGCTCCGGTCCTGCTCTCCTCCGAACCGGATCTGGTCATCCGGGTCGTACGGGACATGTTCAACGAGGACTTCCGGGAGCTGGTGATCCAGGGTTCGGATGCCTACGACCAGGTCGAGTCGTACCTGGGCCACGTGTCGCCCGACCTCGTCGCCCGGATCCGGCGGCACAGCGGCAAGGCCGACGTCTTCGCGGAGTGGCGCATCGACGAGCAGATCCTCAAGGGTCTTGACCGCAAGGTCTACCTCCCATCGGGCGGGCATCTCGTGATCGACCGCACGGAGGCGATGACGGTCGTCGACGTGAACACCGGCAAGTACACCGGCGCCGGCGGGAACCTCGAGGAGACGGTCACCCGCAACAACCTGGAGGCCGCGGAAGAGATCGTGCGCCAGCTGCGTCTGCGCGACCTCGGCGGCATCATAGTGATCGACTTCATCGACATGGTGCTTGAGTCGAACCGAGAGCTGGTCCTCCGACGGCTCACCGAGTGCCTTGGTCGGGATCGCACGAAGCACCAGGTGACCGAGATCACCTCGCTCGGGCTCGTGCAGATGACGCGCAAGCGCATCGGCCAGGGGTTGCTCGAGGCCTTCAGCGAGCCCTGCGAGCATTGCAAGGGCCGCGGCGTCATCGTTCAGACCGAGCCGTTGCCCGACAAGGCACGCAACAACGTCGCTGAGAAGGTCCGCGCGGTTGCGGCGTCGACGCGCTCAGAACTCTCCGACGAGGCCGAGTCCATGGGTGAGACCGAGTTCATCGGTGACGAGGTGTCACCGCATGACGAGGCAGTGTCCCTTGACGAGGCGGTGTCGCTCGACGATCCTGAGCCGGCCTTGACTGGGCTGATGGGCGCGGGCGAGAACGAGGAATTCACCGAGGAGGGGGCCGACGATTCCGCCGGTGCGCCGGCGCGCCGCCGTGCCCGCCGGGGAGGGGCTCGCCGCCGTACCCGCCCGTAGCCCGTCGAGCACGCGTGCTCCGCGTTGATCGCCTCCGGCGATGTGGCCCGGGCGCATAACGGCCGTGTCTCTGGTCGGCGGAGAATCGGACATTCGGCGTGCATACCCCAGGTTGGCTGCGTAGGCTCGCGACGGTCATAAACGATCGAGTTCCGTGACCCGAGCAGCGGACAGCAGGCGCCTGGAGGGGCTTCGATGCGACGAGTCGTAGGGTGGGTCGCGGGAGCAACGCTTGTGGTGACCACTGCCGCCTGTACGGGCGAGCGCCCGCTGCCCGGTCCGCTGCAGCCGACCGCGGGCGCGTCGTCAAGTGTGCCCCCGACCGCCCCGGCGTCGCCGGATGACCCGGCGGTCACCAGGCGGACGTGCACCGCGGCCATCGGGCTGGCGCGGGACGGGATGAAGGTGTTCAACGAGCAGCTCGCCGTCCTGGAGAAGGCGGCCTCTAGGGGCGATCAGACAGCAATGGTCGCCGCCGCCGAGGCGATCAACAAGAAGTTCAATGACATGGCGGCTTCCCTTGGCACGCTTGCACAAGAGTCGGTCAGCCCACCGGTCAAGATCGCCCTGACCGGTGCGTCGGCTGCGTTGTCCGACGTCGCCTCTGAGACATACGCGGGCACCATGGTCGACATCACGAAGAAGCTCGCCGAGGTCGCCGCCACCGTCACCAAGGCCTGCGCGTAACCTCGGAGCGGCCGGTGGACCCCAGTTTGGGTTGGGCAGCGGCAATGGCGTACCCTAAGTGTTTGGCGCACTTCGTGCGCCCGGGTTTTTGCGTGCCGCCGGCCAGTCCCCAGGGGTGAAGCGGCGAGGGCGCCGCGATGTTGCTCGAGTCCCGTCCGCACAGCACTAGACAGGAGTCCGCGTCCGATGTACGCGATCGTCAAGACCGGCGGTAAGCAGTACCGGGTCGCCGAGGGCGATGTGATCGAGGTCGAGAAGCTCGTCGGTGAGCCCGGCGACGCGGTCACTCTCTCCGCGGTGCTTCTCGTCGACGGCGACAGCCTGGTGACTGACGCGTCGAAGCTGGCCAACGTGGCGGTGACCGGCGAGGTGGTCGCCCACACCAAAGGACCTAAGATCCGGATCCACAAGTTCAAGAACAAGACCGGCTACCACAAGCGCCAGGGTCATCGTCAGCCGCTGACCCAGGTCAAGGTGACCGGCATCTCGAGTGGAAAGTAAGGGGCGCCAGACATGGCACACAAGAAGGGTGCGTCCAGCTCGCGCAATGGCCGCGACTCCGCCGCCCAGCGGCTCGGCGTCAAGCGGTTTGGCGGGCAGAGCGTCAACGCGGGCGAGATCCTGATTCGGCAGCGGGGCACAAAGTTCCACCCCGGCGACCTCGTCGGTCGTGGCGGCGATGACACGCTGTTCGCGCTCGCGACCGGATCGGTCCAGTTCGGAATGAAGCGCGGCCGCAAGGTCGTCAGCATCGTGCCCCCGACGGAGAGCTAGGCCTATATACGTACGGGCGGCGAGTCGGGGCGGTGCCCCGGCTCGCCGCTTGACTTTGTAATGCCGGCCTTATGAGAGGGCTTCGTGACGAGTTTCGTTGACCGGGTCGTGCTACACGTGCAGGCGGGCGACGGCGGGCACGGCTGCGTCTCCATCCTCAGGGAGAAGTTCAAGCCGCTCGGTGGTCCCGACGGCGGTAACGGTGGCCACGGTGGCAGTGTCATGCTCACGGTCGATCCCGGCGTCCACACGCTGCTCGACTTTCACTTCCGGCCGCACGCGAAGGCGGAAAACGGCAAGGGAGGCGCGGGGTCCAACCGGGACGGAGCCAACGGGGAGACGCTGATCCTTCGCGTGCCCGACGGAACGGTCGTCCAGACCGTGGACGGCGACGTGATCGTCGACCTCGTTGGAGCGGGCACGACGTACGAGATTGCCCGCGGCGGGCGCGGCGGTCGCGGAAACGCCGCCCTGGCGAACAGCCGTCGACGGGCTCCGGGATTCGCCGAGCTCGGTGAGCCCGGTGAGCGGCTCGATGTCGTGCTGGAGCTCAAGAGTGTCGCGGACGTCGGCCTGGTGGGCTTCCCATCCGCCGGGAAGTCGTCGTTGATCTCGGTACTCTCGGCCGCGCGACCGAAGATCGCGGACTATCCATTCACGACACTCGTGCCGAATCTCGGCGTCGTTCGGGCGGGCGACGACACGTTCGTCGTCGCCGACGTACCGGGCCTCATTCCCGGCGCCGCGAGCGGCAAGGGTCTTGGCCTCAGATTTCTGCGCCACATTGAGCGGTGTGCGGTTCTCGCCCACGTTGTGGACTGCGCGACGCTGGAGCCCGGGCGCGATCCCGTCTCCGACATCGACGCGCTGGAGGCAGAACTCGCCGCGTACGGCGGGCTCGCGGATCGGCCGCGAATCGTTGTTCTCAACAAGATCGACGTCCCGGATGGGCGTGATCTCGCTGAGATCGTACGAACCGACGTGGCCGCCAAGGGTTGGCCGGTGTTTGATGTCAGCGCCGTGACGCACGAGGGGCTCCGCGAGTTGACGTTCGCACTCGCTCGACTCGTCGCCGCGCACCGCGCCGAGACACCGGCGCCCGAGCGTACCCGGATCGTTCTGCGCCCGAAGGCGGTCGACGACTCGGGGTTCACCGTCGAGGCGGCACGCGACGGCGCGTTCGTCGTGCACGGCGCGAGGCCGGAGCGGTGGGTGTCGCAGACCAACTTCGACAACGAGGAGGCGGTCGGGTATCTCGCCGACCGACTAGCTCGCCTCGGGGTGGAGGATGCGCTGGCTAAGGCCGGAGCCGAGCCCGGTGCCCTTGTGCGCGTGGGACCAGTCGAGTTCGACTGGCAGCCGGCCGTCTACGCGGGAGTGGAGTACACGCCCGGACAGCGTGGCGCCGACCACCGGCTCGAGGAGATCTCGGACCGATCCTCGGCGGCCGAGCGCCTGGCCGCCCGAAAGACGCGCCGTCAACGCCCGAACGACCCGCCGGCTGCCGCCGTCGCCGACCCTGCCGCCCCCGGAGAACGCGCTCCCGAAAACCGCACCCCCGAGGAAAGCGCCACCGAAAAACGCGCGCCCGAGGAGGGCGCCCGCAGCGCGGGCGATCAGGCGTGAGACCCCTCCAAGATCATCGCAAGTGTTCAACCGTTGCCCGGTGCGGCGCGCGCGAACCGGGCAGGTGTTGAACAGTTGCAGGGGTGTTCTGGCGCGGTCCCACGAATGTGGGCGAGGGCACAACACGAGCGCCCGCCCCGGACCTGATTGTGGATAACTTCGATGCGCCCGAGGGTGCAGGCTGTGGATAGCCAGAACGGAACGTCATCGTTTCGTGCCACGATCCCAAGCCATGACGAAGACCACGATTCTCAACAGTCCGGAGGCCATCCGGCGCCACTTGCGCTGTGACATCGAGCCGGACGACCTCGACCTGCCCGGCCTCAGGTTCGTGGTGTGCGACGAACACAACGAGGTTCGGGCGCATTTCCATATCACCGACGCACCACCGGACGCGAGCGAGGATGACGCCGCGCTCATGGTCTCCGTGTTCGCGCAGGGCATGTCCAATGTGGGCGGTAGTGGTGCGATGCTGCTGGCGCTGACGAGGCCGGGGCCGCCTACGCTCTCCGCGGCCGATCGGCTCTGGTTCCGGACCGCCCATGCTGTGTGCGCTGAACACGACGTCCGATTGCTCGGGGTTCATGTCGTGACGCCGCGCGGTCAGCGGGAGGTGCTCCTCGACGACGTCCTGTGACACGACATGATCGACGGTGGCTACGGCATCAGTCCAATCGCGCGTTTGGCTCGAAGGACGGTCTCACTGGCTCGTTGCCTCGCGCGCGTCGCGCCGGAGCGTCGAACCTCGTCCAGCTGGCGGGGATCGGCAACGAGCTCGGCGTACCGGCGCTGAATCGGCCTGATAGCGTCCACAATCGCTTCCGCGACAGCACCCTTGAGCTCGGCGTAGCTGTCGAAGCGTTGGGCGGCGACGTCGGGATCCTGGCGCTCACATGCGGCCAGGATCTCGACGAGATTCGAAACGCCGGGCTTACGGTCCGGATCATAGGCGACGTCGCCGTCGGCATCGGTCACTGCCCGGGCTACCTTGCGTCGCACGACGTCGGGCTGATCAAGCAGGTAGACCAGTCCCGCGTCGGATGCGGACGACTTGCCCATCTTCCCGGTCGGGTCGGCCAGATCCATAACCCGCGCGGCGATGTCCGGGTTCGCCGCCCTAGGAACGACGAACGTCCTGCCGTACCGCGTGTTGAACCGATTCGCGACATCGCGCGCCAACTCGAGGTGCTGGGTCTGGTCCTCACCGACGGGCACCTCGTCGACGTCGTGTAGCAGAACATCGGCCGCCATCAGCACGGGGTAGGTGAGCAACGACAGCCGGATCGGGTCTGGACCGGCCGCCTTCTGCTTGAACTGGATCATGCGGGCGGCCTCGCCGTAGCCGGTGGTGCACTCGAGCAGGTAATGCAGTTCGGCGTGCTCGGGCACGTCCGATTGGACGTAGATGAGCGTGTTCTCCGGGTCGACCCCGCACGCGAGGGTCGTGGCCAGCATCTCGGCCGTGAGCCGGCGCAGGCGTTCGGGATCGTGCTCGACCGTCATCGCGTGCAGGTCCACGATCAGGACAACGGACTCCACTGTGGTCTGTGTGTCGACCATGGATCTGACCGCGCCAAGATAGTTGCCCAGGTGCAGCCGTCCGGTTGGCTTGAAGCCGGAGAGTCGACGGCGGGGCGGCGCCGGCGCAACGGCTCGCACCTGAGTCGATGGGGCCGCCTGAGTCGATGGGGAAGAGATGGTTGACATGGCTCGCTCCTTCGTAACCGAGTGAGGCCGCCCTCGCCGGGCCAACCGCCCGGAACGAAGACGGCCGCCCGGTTCGGGCGGCCGCGTGAATGTAGGTACGCGAAAGTGGTGGGCCGCCCTCAGGGGCGCCACCAGCCAAGAGTGCTCGGCGTCAATCGCATGCGACCACGGTAGCACCTCCCGCGCGACCAGTAAGCCCTTGAGCGCGCCATCAGTGGGAGCACGTACGCTCGGCACATGCCCAGCCTGACCCGCGACGAGGCGGTAGCCCGAGCCGAGTTGCTGCGCGTCCACGACTACCGGATCGAGCTCGACCTGAGCTCGGCGGCTGACGCCGGCGGCGATCGACCTGGAACGTTCGCCTCGACGACCAGAATTCGGTTCTCGGCGCGCCACCCGGCCGCATCGACGTTCGTCGAGATGAAGTGCGCCGACCTTCATGAGGTCACGCTGAACGGGACGGCCATCACGCCCGCCAACCTGGCGGGGAACCGGTTGCACCTCGACGGGCTCGGAGAGGAAAACGAGCTGGTCGTGCGGGCGTCTATGGCGTACTCCAACACCGGTGAGGGCCTGCACCGGTTCATTGACCCGGAGGATGGCGCCGTCTATCTGTACGCCCAGTCGTTTCTCGACGACGCTCAGCGCATCTTCGCCTGTTTCGACCAGCCCGACCTCAAGGCTGAGTTCACGCTCACGGTGTCGGCCCCGACAGAGTGGGAGGTGGCCGCCAACGGTGTCGGCACGCAGGTGGCCCCGGGTCGCTGGGAGTTCGCCACGACCCGACCGTTGGCCACGTACCTCGTCAGCCTCATCGCGGGGCCCTACCACGTGCGCCGCGACGAGCATGACGGGATTCCACTCGCGTTGTACTGCCGCCGTGGCCTCGCCGCTCACCTGGACAAGGACGCGGACGAGATCTTCGGGCTTACGAAGGCGTTCTTCGATCGCTACCACGAACTGTTCGGCGTGCGTTATCCGTTCGGCAAGTACGACCAGGCGTTCGTGCCCGAGTTCAATGAGGGTGCGATGGAGAACGCCGGCCTGGTCACCATCCGGGACGAGGTCATCTTCCGTTCCGCAGTGGCGGACGACGAGCGAGAGCTCCGCGCGGAGTACATGGCGCACGAGATGGCGCACATGTGGTTCGGCGACCTCGTCACGATGCGATGGTGGGATGATCTGTGGCTCAATGAGTCGTTCGCGGAGTACATGGGCTGCCGCCTCACCTCGGAGGCCACCCGGTTCACGGACGCGTGGACGACCTTCGCGGTGGGTCGCAAGGGCTGGGGATACGCCGCCGACGAACGGCCATCGACGCATCCGGTCGCGCCCGATTCGCTGCCCGATGCGGGGCTGGCGTTGCTCAACTTCGACGGCATCTCGTACGCCAAAGGTGCCGCGGTCGTGCGCCAGCTTGTCGCGTGGCTCGGCGAAGACGTGTTCATCTCGGGCCTGCGGGACCATTTCGCCACCCATGCATTCGGCAACGCCACATTGGACGACCTGCTCGGCGCTCTCTCGCGCTCCAGCGGGCGGGATTTGAGCGGATGGGCGGAGGTGTGGCTGCGCCGGGCGCAGGTGAACACGTTTCGCCCCGAGGTCAGCATCGCGCCGGACGGTCGCTTCACTGCGATGGAGATCGTCCAGTCCGCGCCGGCGGAGTATCCGACGCTGCGCCCGCATCGAATCGGGGTCGGCGTGTACGAAGGCGGCTCGCTGCGACGACGGGTCGAGGTGGACCTGAACCCCTCCGTCGATGGCGGTCGGACGAGCATCGCGGAGCTCGTCGGCGAAGCCGCGGGCGATCTCTTGCTGGTCAACGACGGCGACCTCACGTATGCGAAGATCCGATTCGACGGGACGAGCCGGGCCGGCCTGACACGGGTGCTGCCCACGTTGACCGACCCGTTGTCGCGGGCTCTGGTATGGGCGGCGGTCGTCGACGCCGTACGCGATGCCGAGGAGCCAGCGACCGAGTTCGTCGAGCTCTGTGCGGCCGGGATACCGGTGGAGACGACTCCGTCCGTACTGGAGGACGTGGTCCGATACGCAACCTCCAGGCTCGCCGATGCTCGGTTCTCGCATCGAGGACTGGTCGACCGATTCCTGCCTCTCGAGTCTCAGCCGGCCGCTCGGGCCGCGATCACTCGAGCGCTGCTGGTCGCAATGGACTCGGCGCCGCCCGGCGGCGGGATCCAACTCATCGCCGCCCGAGGCTTCATCTCGGCGGCCGGCCCGGAGGACATCACCACGCTACGCGGGTGGCTGGACGGATCGGCGACCCCGACCGGACTTCAGATGGACGCGGAGATGCGATGGACAGTGGTCGGCCGGCTCGCCGTTCTCGGCGAGGCGGATGACGACGAGATCGAAGCCGAGTACCAGCGCGACCGCTCCGCCAAGGGCGCCGAGCACGCCGCTCGGAGCCGCGCGGCGCGGCCCGACGCCGCCGCGAAGGCCGCCGCCTGGCAGATCATCATGTCGGACGACTCGCTGTCCAATCGGCTCGTCGGCGCCGCCGCGGAGGGTTTCTGGCAGCCACAGCAGATCGACCTGACTCGACCGTTCGTGCAGCGCTATTTTGACGAGATGCCGGCCGCGGCGGCCCGACGTTCGCAGGCGATGACGCTCATCGTGTCCGAGGCGGCCTTCCCGAGGCACGCCGTCGAGCCGGCGACGATCGAGGCCGCACAGCGAATGCTGAACCGACCGGACCTCACACCCAGCCTGCGACGGGTCGTGATCGACTTCACGGACGAGCTGCGCCGGGCGCTGGCCGGACGAACCCTCGTACGCTCATCAGCCGGCCGTGGCGACCACTAGACGGCGGCCGCGCCGGATCGGGATCATGGGTGGCACGTTTGATCCGATCCATCATGGACACCTCGTGGCGGCGAGCGAGGTGGCGGAGCGCTTTGATCTCGATGAGGTCGTCTTCGTCCCAACGGGGCAGCCGTGGCAGAAAGCCGACTACCAGGTGAGTCCGGCCGAGGACCGGTACCTCATGACCGTGATCGCGACCGCATCCAACCCTCGATTCCAGGTCAGCCGGGTCGATATCGACCGGAGCGGACCCACGTACACAGTGGACACTCTGCGCGATCTGCGCGCCCAATACGGACCAGAGGTCGAGCTGTTCTTCATCACCGGGGCCGACGCCCTCGACAAGATCCTCTCCTGGAAGGAGGCGGACCAGATATTCGACCTCGCTCACTTCATCGGAGTTACCCGGCCGGGCTTCGTCCTCTCCGACGCGCACCTGCCGGCCGATACCGTGAGCCTGGTCCAGGTGCCGGCGATGGCGATCTCGTCAAGCGACTGCCGTGCGCGGGTCGTCGCTGGCCAGCCGGTGTGGTACCTCGTTCCTGACGGCGTGGTCCAGTACATCGCGAAGCGCCAGCTCTATCGCTGACCCCATCCGCCCCGTACGTCCGGTATGCGACGTCTGCGCGGTCTGGGAGGTCCCACCAGGGGCCGGTACGTCGGCGCCGCGTCGTCGTCGGCGCGTGAGAGGCTAGAACGAAGTCGAGGGAAGGGAGCCCCGTGCCGGCATCCGAGCGTGCGCTGGAGTTGGCGCTCACGGCGGCGCAGGCCGCCGCGGACAAGAAGGCCAACGACATCGTCATCCTTGACGTCGCCGAAAAACTCGTCATCACCGACGCCTTCCTGGTCGCCTCCGCACCGAACGAGCGTCAGGTGCTCGCCATCGTCGACTCGATCGAGGAGCGGCTGCTCGAGCTGCCGGAGAAGGCCAAGCCAGTCCGGCGCGAAGGCGAACGCGCGGGTCGGTGGGTGCTGCTCGACTACGTCGACATCGTTGTACACGTGCAGCACAGCGAAGAGCGGGAGTTCTACTCCCTCGACCGGCTGTGGAAGGACTGCCCGAGGGTTCCGTTTGTGGATCGCACCTTCGCCGACCACGACGTGGCATGACTCGATTGATCATCTGGCGTCACGGCCGTACGGAATGGAACTACACGGGTCGATTTCAGGGCCAGACCGACGTCGATCTCGATGCGGCCGGCGTAATTCAGGCCGAGGAGGCGGCGTCGACGGTGGCCGCCTACCAGCCGGATCTGATCGTCTCCAGCGATTTATCGCGGGCCACCCGCACAGCCGAGGCGCTCGCCGACGTCACCGGGATGCCCGTCACGCTTGATCCGAGACTGCGCGAGCGTGACTACGGTCCGTGGCAGGGCCTTACCCGGGCGGAGATCCGTGAGCGCTACCCCGACGACTTCGCGCACTGGGCGTTCGCGGATGCGGTATCCATCCCCGGCATCGAGACCCTGGACGACATGGCCAAGCGGGTCAACGCGGCCTTCCGCGAGGCCGCCGAGCGCGTCGGTGAGAACGGGACGGCGGTGCTTGTCACGCACGGCGGCGCGGGCCGAGTGGGTATCGCCAGCCTGCTCGGCTGGCCGCCGGAGATCTGGCCGACGCTCGGCGTGCTCGGCAACTGTCACCTCAGCGAGGTGGCGCATACGCCTTCCCGCGGATGGCGACTGGCCTCGCACAACGTCGCGTAAGACGCCCGCCTGCACCCAAGATCACGTCGATCATGACCTGACGGCCGCGGAATCGCGTCGATCATGAGCTCCAAGTCATGATCGGCGAGTCGCCATCGCGGAACTTCCGCCATGCCGGTAACGTCCAACGGGGTATGGGGAGGCGTCGTTGCGCCGCTGTGGTGCTGGGCCTGCTGTTTGCCGGCCCGGCGGTGGCCGCGTGTGCGCAGGGCGTGAATACGGCCCAACCGGGAGGAAACGTGTCAGCGTCTTCGAGCGCCACGCCCGAACCAACGTCATCCGGCCCGAACACGCCAAGCCCGGCCGGCCAGCCGACCCCCGGGTCGAGCTTCTCCGGCGCCAAACCAGGAGAACTGACCGTTCGCGGCGAGGTCCATGAGGGCGTGGAGGCGGGGTGCATCCTGCTCCAGACCGATGACGACAAGCTGTACTTGCTGCTCGGTGGCGATCGAGCGCTGATCGCATCGGCTGGCCGCCTCGAGGTGATCGGCGAACCGCAGCCCGACCTCATGACCACCTGCCAGCAGGGCACCCCGTTCCAGGTGACTCAGGTGCGCAGGATCTGACGAGCACCACCTGCCGGCGCGGGCGCCGATCGGCTACCGTGCCGGCATGGCCGTAACGGTCCTCACCGACTCCACCGCGTACCTGCCGTCCGCGGCAATCGACGCGGGAGGGCTGAGGGTCGTGCCGCTGACCGTAACCGTCTCGGGTCGCGACGGTCGCGAGGGACTCGACGTAACACCGGCCGACGTGGCGCACGCGCTGGCGGAGCGCCGAGCGGCGGTGACGACATCGCGCCCCGCGCCGGCCGAGTTTGCCAAGGCGTACGGAGAGCTTCTCGCCGGCGGAGCGAGTGGGGTCGTGTCGGTGCACCTGTCGTCGCGGCTGTCGGGCACCTACGAGTCGGCTCAGCTCGCCGCGGCCGACTTCGGCGGTCGGGTACGAGTCGTGGATTCGGAGACGGCTGGAATGGCCGTCGGCTTCGTCGCTATGGCCGCCAGCGAGGTCGCGCGGGCCGGCGGGGACGTCGACGCGGTCGAGGCGGCGGGGATCGGGGCGGCACAGCGCGTCAACACCCTGTTCTACGTGGACACATTGGAGTTTCTCCGTCGCGGTGGTCGCATCAGCGCCGCCTCAGCGCTGCTTGGTACGGCGTTGGCGGTCAAACCGATCCTGCATGTCGTCGGCGGTGAGGTTGTCCTGCGGGAGAAGGTTCGTACGGCGGGACGGGCGCTCGGACGCCTGGCCGACCTGGCCGCCGAGGCCGCCGGCGAGTCCGATGTGGACATCGGCGTACAGCACCTCGGCGCAGCCAACCGGGCGAAGGCCCTGCACGATTCGCTGGTCGATCGGCTGGGCCCGCGAGTGCGCGATGCGTACCTGTCGGAGGTTGGTGCCGTCGTCGCGGCGCACACGGGCCCCGGCGTCGTCGGCGTCGCCGTGCATCGGCTTCCATAACAGATCATCCGTCGCCGGAGAAGGTCGTCCACAGGGGAGCGTCCTTTCCACAGCCCGATCCTTCTCCCTGGCATCAGCGGCTCGGCTCGGCCTAGCGTCGCCGGCGTGTCGAGCCATCGAAGCGAACCCGATCTGGGTCCGATCCGCGCACGCAGCTGGGAGCTAGGAGCGACCGGTGTGCGGGCCCTGGCAATCTTCGCTGCCGTCGTGGCGGTGATCGCCGGCATCCTCGCGTGGCGTGCGCGTCCGGACGTCGAACCCCTGGGACAGGGTGAGACAACGGTCGCCGCGGACGTCTCCGGTCGCATGGCCTCGTCGGCGCCGGCCGGAACCGTTGTGGTCGCTGTGTCAGGTCGGGTTCGCCGTCCCGGCTTGGTCCGCCTTCCGACTGGCGCCAGGGTCGCCGACGCGATTGAGGCAGCCGGGGGCGTTTTGCCTGGCACCGACCTGTCCACGGTCAATCTTGCCCGCAAGTTGACCGACGGCGAACTGATCCTGGTCGGCGTATCGCCCGCACCAGGTCAGTCCGGCGGGCCCGGCGAACCGGTTCCTGGCGGGCTGGTCAACCTCAACACGGCCACACCGGCGCAGTTGCAGACGCTGCCTGGAGTGGGCCCGGTGTTGGCCGGGCGCATCGTCGCGTACCGCGAGCTGCACGGCGGCTTCACGACGGTGGCCGACCTCCGCAAGGTCAGTGGTATTGGTGACACTCGCTACAACGAGCTCAAGGATCGCGTGACGGTGTGACGCCGGACGAGGGTGAGCCACGGTCTCACCCGGATCTCCGCCTATTCGGGTTCGCGGCGGGAACGTGGGGAGCGAGCCTCGGCGCACTCCAAACGAGCCTCTCCGGCGCCGTTTGGATTGGCGGAGCGGCGGCGGTCGCCGCCGCCGGTCTGTCCGTCATCGTGGCCGGGCGCGGCCGACGACCCCGAAGGCTGGGCATCGAGCTCGCGCGGCCTGGACATTTCGCCAGCTGGGCGGTGGTGGCGATCCTGCTCGGCGTTATCTGCGGCGCCGCCTCCGCGGCGGCGCGTTTGATGGTGCGAGACGCGGACCCGCTCGCCGTGCTGGCCCAGGGCCGGGCGAGGGTCAGCGCCGCCGAGCTGACGGTGGCCGACGACCCGAGGCCGCTCCGAAGCTCCCGGGCCGGGCCGATCATGTATCTGGTCCCGGCAAGGCTGACCCAACTCGTCGCCGAGGGCGTCGGCGTGGTGCGGCTCGACGCTCAGGTCATCGTGTTCGGCACGAATGAGCGCTGGCAATCGCTCCTGCCGAGCCAGCGCGTGGTTACCGCGGCCCGATTGGCTCCAGCCGGCGGCGAGGATCTCACCGCCGCGATTGTCTCGGCCATCGGGCAGCCCGAGCTCCTCGGCCAGCCGTCGTGGGCGCAGGTCGCGGCCGCTGTGCTTCGGGCCGGCCTGCAGACCGCCTGCACTCCGCTGCCTGCCGCGGCAGGTGGCCTGCTTCCGGGACTCGTCATCGGCGACACGAGTCGGCTCGACCCGGCGTTGGCCGACGAGTTCCGGGCGACCGGGCTCACCCACCTCGTCGCGGTCAGCGGCGCCAATGTCGCGATCGTGCTTGGTGTGGTGCTGTTTGCAGCCCGCTGGTGCCGGGCGGGCCCGTGGCTTGCCGCGGCGATCTGCGTGGCTGCGCTTGCCGGATTCGTGATCCTGGCCCGTCCCTCGCCCAGCGTGGTTCGCGCGGCGGCGATGGGTTCGGTGGGTCTGTTGGCGTTGGCGTCTGGCCGGCCGACGGCGGCGGCTCCGGCGTTAGCGGCGGCCGTGGTCGCGGGATTGCTGGTCGATCCTGATCTTGCGGTCGATCCGGGGTTCGCGTTGTCGGTGCTGGCGACCGGCGGGCTCATTCTGCTCGCTCCCCGGTGGCGGGACGCCTTGCGCGCCCGCGGCGTACCGGCCGGAGTCGCGGAGGCGTTGGCCGTTTCGGCGGCGGCCCAGGTGGCGGTGGCGCCGGTGGTTGCCGCGCTGTCCGGGTCGGTGAGCATCATCGCCGTGCCGGCGAACCTGCTCGCGGTCCCAGCGGTAGCGCCGGCGACGCTGTTCGGCGTCTTGGCTGCGGTGATGTCTCCACTGTGGCCCGACTTGGCGGAGTTGTTGGCCTGGCTCGCGTCGTGGCCGGCTCGATGGCTAGTCGCGATCGCTCACGTCGGTGCCGGGATTCCCGCCGGTGCGGTGCCGTGGCCGGCGGGACCGGTCGGTGGCCTCGCCCTGGCGGCCCTGACCGTTGGAGTCCTTCTAGCGGCTCGCCGTCCCGTGCTGCTGCGGACAATGCTGGTGGCGGCCGTCGGCGTGGCCGTGGGCGCCGTCCCCATCCGGCTTGTCGCACCAGGCTGGCCACCGGATGGCGCCGTGGTGGTCGCGTGCGACGTCGGGCAGGGCGATGCGATCGTGCTGCCGACTGCGCCGGGCGAGGCGGTGGTGATCGATGCCGGTCCAGATCCGGTGCCGGTCGATGCCTGCCTGCGCAGGCTCGGCATACGCACGGTCCCAATCCTGGTCTTGACGCACTTCCATGTCGATCACATCGGGGGCATTGCCGGCGTCGTGCGCGGCCGTTCGATCGGTGCGATTGTCATTGGCACCTTTGATGAGCCGGCCGCGGGCGAGCGCGCGGTGCGGGCGGTGGCGGCACGGACGCCGGTGGTCGAGGTCGAGCCGGGGTGGAACTGGGTGCGCGGGTCATTGGATCTGCGCGTGTTCGGCCCCGCGCAGCAGTTGTCGGGCACCCGGTCGGATGCGAACAACAACAGCCTGCTGATCCGTGTCGTGAGCCGTGGGATCTCGGTGCTGCTGGTGGGGGATGCCGAGTCCGAGGAGCAGCACGCGGCGGTGCGAACGCTGGACCGGGAGACACTCCGGGCCGACGTGCTCAAAGTGGCGCACCACGGATCCGCTTTTCAGGATGTCGAGTTCCTCCACGCGGTGGATCCGGACGTCGCGCTGGTCTCCGTCGGCGCTGACAACCCGTATGGCCATCCGACTGCACCGCTCTTGGCGCGTCTGGCCCGCGACGGAGCGCGAGTGCTTCGCACCGACCTCGACGGCGACATCGCGGTTGTCGTGACCGAAACCGGACTCGGCTTCGTAGTTGCCGGTCCGGATCAGTGAGCGACGCGTCGTCGGGCCTGGGATCAGTTAATCGCTTCCGGCTTCGTACGTCTCGTTGAGCAACTGGCGCGTCAGTATTGTCAGCAACGAAGCTCACAGCAGCGCTGTGTGGCAGGTAGGGCGCCAGGAGGCCGATGTCAGTGCTTGGGGAACACCGCACCGCGCCGACGACTTGTAGCGGCTATGAGAGCGATCGTGTACTCGGAGACCGGCGGCCCGGACATCCTTAGGCTGATCGACCGTCCCGTACCCGAGCCCGGACGGAACGAGGTCCGGGTCCGCGTGCACGTGTCGGGCGTCAACCCGACCGACTGGAAGGCCCGCCGTGGCCACCGTGGCCAGCCGCCGCCATTTCCCGAGGTCGTGCCGAACCAGGACGGCTCGGGCGTCATCGACGCTGTCGGTCCCGGCGTTCCCGAAAGCCGGGTGGGCGAGCGGGTGTGGCTCTGGGAAGCGGCGTGGCAGCGAGCCGACGGCACCGCGCAGGAGTACGTGGTGCTGCCCGATCCGCAGGCCGTGCACTTGTCCGAGGGCGCGTCGTTCGACCTCGGCGCGAGCCTGGGCATCCCGGCGCTGACCGCGCATCGGTGCCTCACGGTGCACGAGGGCAGCGATGGTCGATTGGGAGTCGGCTCCCTGGCGGGGCGCGTCGTCCTGGTCGCCGGCGGCGCCGGTGCGGTTGGCAATGCCACGATCCAGCTTGCCCGTTGGGGCGGAGCCACCGTCGTCACCACCGTCAGCAGCCCGGAGAAGGCCGACCTGGCCCGCGCGGCGGGTGCCGACGCGGTTGTCAACTACCGGACGCAGGACGCCGTCGAGGAGATTCGGCGGGTCGCCCCAGATGGCGTCGACATCGTCGTTGAGGTCGCTCCAACCGTGAACGCAGCCATCAATCGCGCCGTCGTCACAGTTGGGGCCACGATCGCCGTTTACGCCACCGACAGCTCCGATGACCTGGCGCTGCCGGTCTTCCCGCTCATGCTGAAGAATGTCGATTACCGGTTCGTGCTCGTTTACACCGTGACCGCCGACGCCAAATCGCGAGCCGTGGCAGACGTGTCGGCTGCCGTCTTGGCTGGTGCTCTGCGAATTGGGGTGGAGGCCGGCCTCCCACTGCACCGTTATCCACTCGAGCAGACCGCGGCGGCCCACGCGGCGGTCGAGTCGGGTGTGGTCGGGAAGGTCCTGATAGATATCTGACCTGGTCGTGATGACTGCAGCCGGGGAATAGCAACCGGCCGTAAAGACGTTGCACGCGACGGCGGCGGACCCGTACCGTCGTCTGTAGACGAAGCGAGGAGACCGTAATGTCGGCGCGGACCGTGAAACCCCTGCCGTGGCGGGGCCGAAGGTGGCGTGGCTGAGCGCGTGACTGAGACGCGACCGCGCCGCCCCAGCCTTACCGGACTCGGGCGGCGTCTCCTTTCAAGCGCAGGCGGGCGTTGGCGGCCCGGCCGTCCCTCATAAGGACGGAGCGTCCGGTTCGACACCGGGGCCTGCGACGAAGCCTCCGGTGCGAAGCTCGCGGTTACTTCACCCTCAGAAGATGACCGTACCGCGGGCGCCTTGATCTCGGAGGCCCACAAAAGACACAGCACCTCCCTGGTGCGACGGCTGCGGTTCCTTCTAGCAGATGGGCCTTCGGGCCTGCGGGTTCAAGTCCCGCAACACCGCCGCCAACCTTGATCTCAGGGAGTCGAACGTCAGGTTAGCGCCCGGTGCGAAGGCCGCGGCTACTTCGACTGGTAATCGAGAGGTCGCGAGGTTCGAATCCTCGCCCGCCCGAACAAAGCCGGGTGGTAGCTCAGGGGCAGAGCGCTGCGTTCCCGCCGCCGATCTTGATCTCGGGCGCTAACCTGAACGCGGCTCGCCGCCACCCCGAAGGAAGAACTGCCATGTCGAAGTTCAACAAGCCGAAGACGCGCGCCGCGGTGTTCAGCCCGGTTACGACCGAGGCCACCCCGACGTCGATGACGTACGAGGGTGCGCCAGGCTACCTGCGGGACGCGAAGTCCGAGCTGTTCCTTCTCGCTGTGTCCAATATGGTCGACGAGGACACGTTTTATGAGAAGGCTCGCGACCGGGACAATCGTTATGCGACTCTGGTCCACACCGTGGCGGCGGGCGACCCCGCCTGGACCCGCGACTTCCTCACGTGGTTGCGCGCCGAGGCGAACATGCGCTCCGCCTCGTTGGTGGGCGCGGCCGAGGCGGTCAAGGCCCGGCTCGACGCCGGCAGCAACGCCGAGGACGCCGACGGCGTCGGGTCGCGGTCGATCGTGGACGCAGTCCTCCAGCGAGCCGACGAGCCGGGCGAGTTGCTCGCGTACTGGACCTCGAAGTACGGCCGGCGGATCCCCAAGCCGGTCAAGCGCGGTGTCGCCGACGCGGTTGCGCGGCTGTACAGCCAGCGATCGTTACTGAAGTACGACACCGACTCGAAGGGCTTCCGGTTCGGTGACGTCATCGAACTCGTGCACCCCGCTCCGGCCGCGGATAAGCCTTGGCAAGGTGCGTTGTTCCGGTACGCACTGGAGCGCCGGCACAACCGCGAGGTGGTCACGATTGGCGAACTCGACACCGTGCGCGCCAACATGGCCCTGCGGCAGGCCGCCGCCGGTGATCCCGCCGCGCTCCTGGACGCCGAGACGCTGCGCCGCGCCGGCATGACGTGGGAGGACGTCCTGTCCCTCGCCGGAGCCCGGCTGGACAAGGGCCGACTGTGGTCGGCCATCATCCCGGCGATGGGCTACATGGCGCTGCTGCGCAACCTCCGCAACTTCGACGAGGCTCGTGTCTCCGACGAGCTCGCCGGCTCCGTCGCGGCGAAGCTGGCCGATCCCGACGAGGTGGCGAAGTCGCGCCAGCTGCCCTTCCGGTTCTACTCGGCGTACCGCACGGCGCCGTCGCTTCGCTGGGGCCACGCGCTCGACAAGGCGCTAGGCCTGGCGACGGCGAACGTCCCCGCGTTCGCCGGGCGCACGCTCGTGCTGGTGGACACGTCCGCGTCGATGACCTCCGGCGCCATTTCGCGGCGATCGAGCGTCACGCCCGCCCAGGCCGCCGCACTGTTCGGTGTGTGCCTCGCCGCGCGGGGCAACGCGGTCGACCTCGTGGGCTTCGCCGATGGCACGTTCCGCCATCCGGTTCGGCCGGGAGACTCTGTCCTGCGCGAGGTGGATGCCTTCGTCAAGCGCACAGGCGAGGTCGGCCACGGCACGCAGATCGCGGCGTCCCTGCGAGCGACCTACCACGGTCACGAGCGGGTGGTTGTGATCTCGGATATGCAGACGTTCATGGACCAGCACGGCGACGTGGACTCCGCAGTCCAGGCGCAGGTGCCGATCTACGGCTTCAACCTCGGTGGTTACCGGGCGGCGGCCATGCCCACCGGCGCGGGCACCCGGCACGAGATCGGCGGGATGTCGGACGCGACCTTCCGGATGATCCCGCTGCTCGAGGCCGGCCGCGACGCCACCTGGCCCTGGCAGTAACCCACCAAGATCCCGTCGATCATGAGTTCGGCGTCGTCAAACCGCGCCGATCATGACTTCCAGGTCATGATCGGCGGGATCTTGGGGGCGGGGCGCGGGGGGCGGGGGCGTGGGCGGTCGGCGCGCGAGGGGCAAGGTGGGCGACGACAATCAGTGGCTGTGAAGCGCGATGCGGAGCGAGGCGGTGAGGAGCGGCACGGAGTGTCGTTGACCAACCTCGACGAGCCATTGTTCGACGGTGCCGGGGCCACGAAACGAGATCTTGTCGACTATCTCGACGCCGTCCAGGACCAGATCCTCTCCGGACTGCGTGCCCGTCCGCTGTCGGTGATCCGGGTGCTGCGCGGCCAGAAGCCGTTCATGCAGAAGAACGTGCCCAAGTACACCCCGCCCTGGGTGAAGACGGTCCAGCTATGGGCCGAATCCTCGAAGCGCGAGGTCTCCTACGCGCTGTGCGACGATCTCCGCACACTGCTGTGGTTTGCCAACCAGCGGGCGGTGGAGTACCACCCGACCCTGGGCCGCGCCGATGCCCTCGACCGCCAGACCCACCTCGTACTCGATCTCGACCCGCCGTCGGTCGACGCGTTTCCGCTGGTCGTCCGCGCGGCCGAACTCATCCGGCAGGCGTTGGCCGATGCGGGCCTGGAGGGAGCGGTCAAGACCAGCGGCGCGAAGGGCGTCCATATCTTCGTACCCATCGCGGAACACGGGATCGAGGACGTGGCCGCCGCGACCCGCGCGATCGCCGCGCGCGCCGAGCGCATCGATCCGGTGCTCGCGACGACGGCGTTCATTCGAGACGACCGCGGCGGCAGGGTGTTCCTCGATTCGACGCGCGCGGGCGGGGCGACGGTGGTGGCGGCGTACAGCCCGCGCATTCGGCCGGGGGCGCCCGTTTCGTTCCCGGTCGCGTGGGACGCCCTTGACCAGGTCGCGCCCGGCGACTTCACCCTGCACACCGCGCCTGGTCTCATCGGCGACGGTGATCCATGGGCCGACCGCATGCCCGCGCCGCAACAGTTGCCCGCCGACCTGATCGAGGAAGGCCACGCCATCCCGATCGCGCGTGTGCAGGCCATGCACGAGGGCAAGCGGCGGGCCCGGGCACGGCGAAACGGGTGATGGGCAAAGGTCGTCAGGCCAGCAACAAGTCCGCTATGGGATGCCCCGCATCGCGCGGCCGGGTTCGGCTATCTGGTGAGGTGACGGCGGCCGGCCAGTGAGACCGTGGAACCTTTCCGCTCGCCGGGGGGGCGGAAATCATCGAAGATACATTGGCAGCTGCGGATGGCGGCCCAATTTCGATGAGCGGCCGGACTCGCCACGCGAGTCCACCCGAACACGCGAGACAGGGTTTGGCCAGCATGTTCGGGACTCGATCATCGCGTTCGAGCCTTCCCGGGAATTTCAACTGATCGGTCCGACCACGGCGCGAACGTCTGAGATGAGATCACCCATCGTCTATAAGCGGCTCCCCCTCGCACGTGGGAGTATGGCGGCATGACCCCCTCCGGTGCCGTGCACCTGATCATCGGAGACGAAGAACTGCTGGTCGCGCGCGGCGTGGCCGCGGCGGTGGCCGGAGCACGCACGACCGAACCTGATGCCGCCGTGGAGGAGTTCGCCGCGAGCGAGATGAGCGTCGGCGACCTGCTCGCGGCGGTGAGCCCATCGCTCTTCGGCGGGCAGCGGGTGGTGGTCGTTCGCGATGCTCATGACGCCAAGAAGGAACTTGCGGCATCCTTGCTTTCGTTCGCGAACTCGCCCGAGGAGGACGTTGTCCTGGTGGTCACTCATGCGGGCGGCCCCAAAGGTAAGGCGCTGGCCGACGGGCTGCGCGACGCCGGCTCGGCGGTGACCAACGCCAGCAAGATCGCGAAGCACAAGGATCGCGTCGACTTTGTGCACAACGAGATTCGCGCCCTGGGCGGCAAGCTCGGCGAGGCCGCCGCCGAGGCGTTGATCGCGGCCGTGGGCAACGACCTTCGTGAGTTGGCCGCGGCATGCTCGCAGTTGGTCGCCGATACCGACCGCCGCATCGACGTGGCGACCGTGGCCCGCTATTACCGCGGGCGCGCCGAGGTCAGCGGGTACACCGTGGCTGACGCGGCGATGGTTGGGGATCTTCCCAGGGCATTGGAGGCGCTGCGCTGGGCGTTGCACGTGGGCGTCGATCCGGTGCCGATCGCGGATGCCCTCGCCGACGGTGTACGGACTGTGTCGCGAGTGGCGAGCGCTGGGCGGGGAGACAAGTTCCACATCGCGAACGCCCTCGGTCTGCAGCCGTGGAAGGTGGAGCGGGCGCAGAGGCAGACCCGAGGTTGGACGGCCGAGAACCTGGCGTACGCGATGACTGTCGCCGCCGATTGCAATGCGGCCGTGAAAGGCGGCTCCGAGGATCGGGGCTACGCGTTGGAGCGGGCGGTGTTCGCACTCGTCGCCGCGAGGGGATCGGGACCCTCGCGCGGATCGGGAGTCACATGAGTCGGCCGCGACGGCCGCTCTACTTCCGGATTCTTCGGGTGCGGCACCTTAACCTCCGCCCCTCCACGACATTCGTGCTCTTCGAGGGATCGATCGCGCTGGGCATCCTCCTCACGCTCGCCGATCTCGTGGAGTGGTGGGGCATGCTAGCGGTACCGGCCGCCGTCGCGATCATGGTCAAGCTGCAAGACGTGATCGCCGGGGTGCTCATCCGCCCGCTCGCGCTCGCACAGCTCCGTACCCCGCGGCTCCTTGACGGCCTCGCGATAGGTCGAAGTCCGGCGCCGAGGCCAAGCCATCCGACCGCCGAGATAGGCGCCGACGATGCCGTGGCGGACCCGGCGGCCCGGCCCGAAAACATCGGTGTCGAGGGCGTAGACGTCACTGGCGGCGCCGTCGGGGAATCCGCCGCCGCGGTAACGGCTGCAGCGCTACCGGCTGCGGCGCCGCCGACTGCTGTGCCGCCGACTGCTGCGCCACCGGCGGCGACTGACGCCGGCGACACCCGGCACGATGGACCGGGCGGAGCCTGGGTGGCGCGTGGCGTCGCCTCCGTACCCACCGATGATCCTTTCCCCGGCCGGCGGCGGCCGCCGCATAAGCGCGGGGCCGAGCCGTCCCCATCGGACCCCGAATCCGTTCGTCCCGATGGCGCCGATCGGCGCAGCCGGGGCAACCAGGGACGATTCACGTCCTGACTACCATCCGATCCGCGTGCTGCCGATCCGCCGTGCTACCGCAGACGCCGACGCCGACGGCGACGTTGACATGAGAATGACGCCGCACGTACGCGTGCCTGGCGGCGTCAAGAGTGGGGGCGGGCAGGGTCCGCGAGGCGTCAGGAGGCCAAAGAGGCGAGGCGCTTCGCGATCGCCGACTTGCGGTTTGCGGCCTGGTTCTTGTGGATAACACCCTTGCTGGCGGCCTGGTCCAGCTTGCGGGACGCATCGCGGAGTAGCGCCGTCGCCGCCTCAGAGTCGCCGGCCGCCGCAGTCGCGTTGAACTTGCGGATCGCGGTCTTCAGCGACGACTTGACCGACTTGTTGCGCAGCCGGCGCTTCTCGTTCTGCCGATTGCGCTTGATCTGGGACTTGATGTTCGCCACGCGACAGCCTCGTCCTGTGTCTGTGAGGTTTCGGAATTCGGAGCGCGCGGCGGTGTCACCCACCGCGACGAGCCAGAATACCAGTCCCGTTCCGGCCCTCCCAAACCGGCACGGGTCGCCAACATCCGAACGACTCGCCGAATCCAGTTTCGCAACACACATCCGAGCATGAGATGTCAGACTTCCGTGCCATGGACATCGACCGGTTCTGGGAATTGATCGAACAAGCACGCACCAACGCCGGCCCTGCGGCCGATCAAGCGGTGCGCGACTTCGACGAGCCTGAGGACGATCCCGACCGCGACTACTGGGACTTTGACGATATGGACCTTCAGAGCGCTCTGAGCGAGGCCGACACCGGCATCGAGTCCGATGATCTTGACGAGTCGCTGGAGGACGACGACGAGGACGACGAAGACGTCACCGATCCGATGGCGAACGCGCTGCTGGAGATCCTGGCGCAGCTTCCGGCGGCCGAGATCGCAGGGTTCGAGAGCCGTTTCGAGGAGGTACGCGCCCAGGCCGACCGCGAGGACATCGCCAACGCGGCCACCCTGATCGAGCACGGGTTCCTTGCCGATGACACCTTCGATGACTTCCGGGCCGGGTTGGTCGGCCTCGGCCGGGCGACCTTCGAGGCGGCGCTGAGCGATCCGGATTCGTTGGCCGGTCACGCAATCGTGCGCGAAATCGCGCTGGCTAATGATCCGCGCTGGCTGGGGCGCGAGGACCTGCTGTTTGTCGCGAGTCACGCGTACTCGGCGGTGACGGGCGAGGACGAGCTGGCCTTCTACGACTATGTCGAACGGCTAGCGGAGGCCGACGCCGATCTCGCGAAGGCCCCAGATGCCGATGACGCGACGGTCGGCTCCCCAGACGACTGGCCGGGCGATTGGGCCGTGACCGATGAGGCGGAGACCCGGCGGCGCCTACCGCGCCTGTCGGAACTGTTCTATGACCGCTCGATGCGCAATCGCGAGCGCGCGATGGCCAAGTTGGGGCTCCAGGACTGACGCCAAGATCCCCGTGATCATGACCTCACGGTCGCCATGGAGCGCCGAACATGACCTGGAGGTCATGATCGGCGGGGGGAATGGGACGATAGAGCCGGCCGGCCGCAGCACCGCGGGCCGGCCGGTGCCCGTACCGACTCCTCCTCACAAGGACGACCGTGCCAACGACGCTCAAGCCCGGCGCGACCGACCCTGGACGCATCCGCAACTTCTGCATCATCGCTCACATCGACCATGGCAAGTCGACGCTGGCCGACCGGATGCTGCAGATCACCGGGGTCGTGGATCCACGCCAGATGCGAGCGCAGTATCTCGACCGGATGGACATCGAGCGGGAGCGCGGCATCACGATCAAGAGCCAGGCTGTCCGGCTGCCGTGGCGGGTACGGGACGGTGACCAGTCCGGCTACGACGCCGTCCTTAACATGATCGACACCCCCGGTCACGTCGACTTCACGTACGAGGTCTCACGCAGCCTGGCGGCGTGCGAAGGAGCCGTACTTCTCGTTGACGCGGCTCAGGGGATCGAGGCACAAACCCTGGCCAACCTCTACCTGGCGATGGAGAACGACCTCACCGTCATTCCCGTCCTCAACAAGATCGACCTGCCGGCGGCCCAGCCGGAGAGGTACGCCGAGGAGCTGGCCCACCTCATCGGTTGCCGACCGGAAGACTGCCTGCGGGTCTCCGGCAAGACCGGCGAGGGTGTATCGCATCTGCTCGATGAGATCGTGCGCCAACTGCCGGCGCCCACCGGCCAGGCTGACGAGCCGGTCCGGGCGATGATCTTCGACTCCGTCTACGACGTGTACCGCGGCGTCATCACGTACATCCGGGTCATCGACGGGAGGATCGAGGCGCGCGACCGGATCAAGATGATGTCGACCGGGGCGGTCCACGAGCTGCTCGAACTGGGGGTGATCTCGCCCGAGCCGAAGAAGGCCGGCGCCATCGGCGTGGGCGAGGTGGGCTACCTCATGACCGGCGTGAAGGACGTCCGCCAATCGCGGGTCGGCGACACCGTCACCATCAACGCCAGACCGGCAAGGACAGCACTCGGCGGCTACAAGGACCCCAAGCCGATGGTCTACTCGGGGCTCTATCCCATCGACGGCTCTGAGTACCCGAATCTTCGCGACGCCCTGGACAAGCTCAAGCTCAACGACGCGGCGCTGCACTATGAGCCGGAGACGTCCACCGCGCTCGGTTTCGGCTTTCGGTGCGGCTTCCTCGGCCTGCTGCACCTCGAGATCATTCGAGAACGGCTGGAGCGCGAGTCGGGCCTCGACCTCATCTCCACGGCACCCAATGTGGTCTACCGCGTCGTGCTCGACGACGGCAGCGAGTTAACCGTGACCAATCCGAGCGAGTACCCGTCGGGCAAGGTCGCGCAGGTATTCGAGCCGGTGGTCCGGGCGACGGTGCTCACGCCCAACGACTACGTGGGCGCGGTCATGGAGCTATGCCAGGGCCGCCGTGGCGCCCTGCTCGGCATGGACTACCTCTCCGTCGACCGGGTCGAGCTGCGGTATACGCTGCCGATGGCCGAGATCATCTACGACTTCTTTGACCAGCTCAAGAGCAGGACCAAGGGGTATGCATCGCTGGACTACGAGCCCAGCGGGGAGCAACTCGCCGATCTGGTCAAGGTGGACATCCTTCTGCACGGCGAGACAGTGGACGCGTTTTCGGCGATCGTGCACAAAGACAAGGCGTACAACTACGGCGTCTCCATCGCGGCGAAGCTGCGCGCGCTCATTCCGCGGCAACAGTTCGAGGTGCCGATTCAGGCGGCCATCGGTACCCGGATCATCGCCCGCGAGACGATTCGCGCAATCCGCAAGGATGTTCTCGCCAAGTGCTACGGCGGCGACATCACCCGGAAGCGGAAGCTGCTGGAGAAGCAGAAGGAGGGGAAGAAGCGGATGAAGATGGTCGGCCGGGTCGAAGTGCCGCAGGAGGCCTTCATCGCCGCTTTGTCCACATCGGACGCCGCACCCGATAAGGGCTCCGGCCCAAAGAAGTGAGATGGTTGGGAACATCCCGCGGATGCGGCCGTGCGCGAGGCCCACGAGGAACTTGACGTGCGGGTCCGCCTCGACGACTTCGTCGGGATGTACGTGGGCAGCTACGACTTCCAGGGCGAGAGGCTACCGGTGCTCGACTGTTTCTGGCTCGCCACCATCGTCGAGGGCGACATCCAGCTCGATCCTGCCGAGGCTAGCGAGTACGCCTGGTTGTCCCTCATGGACACACCCGAGTTGGCCTTCGCTACCATGAATCGCGCGATCGCCGCGGCTCGTGAGTGTTTGGAACTTAGAAAGGTCGGGAAATAGGCGGTCGTACGTCGTCAGCATCCCCGGAGGGAAGACATGACCGCAGATGGCATCATCACGGCAATCATCATCGGCGCCATTATCGGCACGCTTGGCCGGCTCGTCTTGCCGGGCCGGCAGCGCATTCCAATCTGGCTAACGATCGTCGTCGGCATCGTCGCGGCATTGCTCGGCACCTTGCTGGCCGACGCGATGGGCGTCAAGACAACGGCCGGCATCGACTGGATCGAACTGTTCATCCAGGTCGTGCTCGCGGCGGTCGGCGTCGCGATCGTCGCGGGCGTCGGTGGTCGCCGCAGCGTTAGTCGGTAGTCGCCGCAGTGTTACGTGGCGCCGCAGTGTTACCTGGCGCCGCAATCTCAGCCGATGGGCCGGCGCGCAGGTTTGGCAACTCAGGGGCGGTAGACCTCGGCCACGACCTGCTCGCCGGACCCTCGCCCGTCATCAACGTGCCGCCACGCGCCGCGCTCGGCATTCCACTCCTGGCTGCCGAACCGGACTCGCTCCACGCTCCGCTCCGATGAGTGAGCGACGAGCCAGTGCGCCAACTGCCAACCAGCCCGAGCGTTCGTGGCCGCGACCACCAAACCAACAATGTCAGCGCTGTCCACTGTGCTGACCTCGCCCCAGTCCAAGCGCAGTCCACTGGAGAGCGCGTCCGCGGCGGCGGGGCCGCGCACCGTCGGCTCCCCGACCCGGGTGCAGGTTACCGCGCTGGTTGCTCGGCCGGTCATCGCCTCGGCGAGCACCGTCGACTCGTCGCTCCACTTCTCGTACGCCTCGGGAAATGCGCTTCGCTGCACTCTCTGTGCGGCCTCGGTTACCCGCAGTTTCTCCCATCCCTTGATCCTCACCAGCGCGGCGTAGAACCGTCCGGCCGAGTACCGCGGGTCGAGGAGCTGCTGCGGGGTGCCCCACCCCTGGCTTGGCCGTTGCTGGAAGAGTCCAACCGAGTCACGGTCCCCGCCGTTGAGATTCTCCAGTTCCGACTCCTGCAACGCCGTGGCGAGTGCGACCACGATGGCCTGATCGGGCAGCTCGCGCCGGATCCCCACCGCGGCGATGGTTGCGGCGTTGGCCATCTGCTCGGTGTTGAGCTTGACCGCTCCTGCAGCCGTTCGCACCTCGCAGGCCCCGCCGAGCGGGGTCGGCAGACGTTCGCCGAACCGGGTCGTCGCGATGATGAGACCGCCGGCGAGCACGACCAACACGACCGCGATAATCAGCACGGTACGAAGGCGCACGCTCCCTCCTTCCGGACCTCACCCTACGTGGCGCGCGCCACGATGGCACCCGAGCGACGGCTCAGCCTTCGGGCACCCAGGACGGATCGCGCTTCTCCATGAACGACGCCACGCCCTCACGACCCTCGCCGGACGTGAAAAAACCGACCGACACCGCAGTCAGTTCGGCCAGTTCGTCGCGAATGGACCGTGTCGAAGGTCCGTGGAGCAACCTCTTCGTCGCAGCCAGTGCCGCGGGCGCACCGCGTACCAAAGAATTCGTGTAATTGGCTGTCGCGGCTTCCAGCTCGTCCCGTGCGACCGCCGCTGTCACCAGTCCGACCTGCGCGGCCCGTTCGCCATCGAATGTCTCACCGGTGAGGAAGAGTTCGGCTGCCGCGCGGGGCACCATGCGCGGCAGGACCGTGGCCGAAATGATCGCGGGGATAACGCCGAGCCGCACCTCGGTGAAGGCGAACGTCGCGTCCCTGGCGCAGATCGCGATGTCGGCGGCGGCGATGAGCCCGAGCCCGCCCGCGCGGGCCGGCCCACCCACCCGTGCCACCACCGGTTTCGGGCACTCCCATACAGTCGCCAGAAGGTCTCCCATCCGGGCCGCCGGCACTGTACCGCTGGCGAACGCTTCGGCGGTTTCCTTGAGATCGGCGCCGGAGCAGAACACCGGGCCGCTGTGCGTGATCAGGATCACCCGCGCCCTGTCATCCGTGACCACCTCGTCCAGCGCCCCAACGAGTTCGCCGATGAGGGCGGAGGAGAGCGCGTTGCGATTGTGCGGGCTGTCCAGCGTCACCGTCGCCACGCCGGCGGCGACTGTGGTCCGGACCAGGGGCGCGTCGGTCATGCCGGAACGTTACGGCATCGGCGCGTGGCGCTCCGCGGAGCACGGGGGAGACTTGTCGTATGCCCAGCGTCCAGCCCGAGGGTGAGCCGGTTCCGGCCGACGGTTCGCTGCCGTCGACGGCGTTCGCGTCGGTCGGCTCGCGGGGCTTCGGGATCTATGTTCACGTTCCCTTCTGCGCCAGCCGCTGCGGATACTGCGACTTCAACACCTACACCGCCACCGAGCTGGGTGGCGGGGGCGCCTTGGCGTCGTACGCGGATACGGTCCTGGCCGAGGTCGCCTTGGCCGCGCGCGTCCTGGACGGCCGCGCGCCCCGCGTCGACACCGTCTTCTTCGGCGGCGGGACGCCGACGCTGTTGCCGCCGGACGACCTGGGCCGCGTCCTCGACGGCGTGGACAAGGCGTTCGGGCTGTCGGCCAACGCCGAGGTGACCACCGAGGCCAATCCCGAGTCGGTCTCCCGCGACTCGCTGCGGCGGCTCCGTAATGTCGGGTTCAATCGGATTTCGCTGGGGATGCAGTCGGTCGCCCCCCACGTGCTGGCCCTCCTGGATCGACGGCATACCCCGGGCCGAGCCGCCGCCGCGGCCACCGAGTCCCGAGAGTCGGGCTTCGACCGGGTGAACCTCGATCTGATCTACGGAACGCCCGGCGAGACCGCCGATGATTTTCTGGCCTCGCTGGACTCCGCCGTTGGCGCGGGGATCGACCACGTCTCCGCCTACTCGCTCATCGTCGAGGACGGAACCCGCTTCGCCGCTCGGGTACGTCGGGGTGAGATACCCGCGCCCTCGGATGATGCGGCCGCCGATCGCTACCTGGCGGCCGACGCCAGGCTCACCGCCGCCGGCTTCTCGTGGTACGAGGTGTCCAACTGGGCCCGCTCGGCCGACGCCGCCTGCCGGCACAACTTGCTGTATTGGCGCGGCGGGGACTGGTGGGGGTTCGGTCCGGGAGCACACAGTCACGTTGGCGGCGTGCGATGGTGGAACGTGAAGCATCCGTCCGCGTATGCCGCGCGTCTCGGCTCGGGTTCGACCCCCGCCGAAGCGCGCGAGGTGCTGACCGTGGAGGATCGCCGGGTCGAGAACGTCATGCTCCGGCTGCGCCTAGCCGAGGGGCTCGCTCTGGACTCGCTCACGCCGGGTGGCTTGGCCGCCGCCGCCGAGGCTGTGGCAACGGGCTTGCTCGAGTCAGATGACTTTCACCGCGGGCGGGCGTCGCTCACGCTGCGTGGCCGCCTTCTCGCGGACGCCGTGATCCGTGCGCTCACCGACTAGCGCATCTCGCCCGCCGATCACGGACCAGGTCTTGATCGGCGGGCGAGCGACGTGGGTGGGCAGCGCGGGTTACTTCACCAGGTTGATCGTGAAGGGGTACTTGTAGTGCTCGCCCTCGTTGGCCTTCATGCCCGCGATCACGCCGAAGACGATGCCGGCGATGGTCGCGGCGATGATCGGGATGAAGCCGATGACGATACAGACCGTGGCCCAGCCCACGATCGACACAATGGTGCAGAGGATCTGGAAGTTGAGCGCGGCCACGGCATGCGCGCGGACCGTCGGCGACTCGTTGCCCTTGGCGAGCAGTGCGATCAGCGGTGCGACCCAGCCGCCACTGCCGGCACCGAGGAAGGCGCCGGCCGCGCCCCCGTAGTGCGACACGAGCGCCCAGGTTTTCTCGTCGGTGTTTGCATAGCCGGGTGTGGGAGCGCCCATGGGCGCACCTCCAATCGGAGCTGAGGGTGGCGCCGACCCGAACGACTCCTGCGGCGTCGGTGGCGGCGTGGGGGGAGCAGGCGGCGGGGCCGCGGGTGGCGGAGGCGGTACTGGTGGCGTTGAACTCTCCGGGTCGCTGCCGAATGACCCCGACGGCGTAGGAGGTGGTTCACTCATTCCGACACCGTAGGGCTGTTGATCGCTCAGCACCAGGGTCGGTACCGGCAGATGGTCGACAAATCTGGGCGAGTTCTGCGGACATACCGCGCAGAACGGTCAGCACGTCGGATCGCATACGCCGTCGTGGCGACGATTCCGACATCGCCGTCTCCGCCCGGCGCGACGTAGACTGGCACTCACCGCAATGGAGTGCCAGACGACTCCCCCGACCAGATACTCGGACCAGATATGGAGCGTGGCGGCCATGGAGCTCGACGACCGCAAGCTCGATGTCTTGCGGGCGATCATCGAGGACTACGTCGCGACCCAGGAACCCGTCGGGAGCAAGGCGCTCGTCGAGAGGCACAACTTGAAGGTCTCCCCGGCGACGGTCCGCAACGATATGGCGGTCCTCGAGGAGGAGGGATTCCTCCGTCAGCCCCACACCAGCTCGGGGCGGGTGCCAACGGACAAGGGCTACCGGCTCTTCGTGGACCGGCTCTCACGGATCAAGCCACTCTCGCCGGCCGAACGGCGCGCGATCGAGCGCTTCCTTGTCGGCGTGGTCGACCTCGATGACGTGGTGCACCGGACGGTTCGGCTGTTGGCCCAGCTCACCAGGCAGGTCGCGGTCGTGCAGTACCCGAGCCTGGCCCGCAGCCGTGTGCGGCACCTCGAACTGGTCGCGATCTCCAGCACGCGACTCATGCTCGTGATGATCACGGACACCGGACGGGTTGAGCAGCGGTTGGTCGAGCTACCCGGGCCGGTCGAACCGGACGACGTCATCGAGCTTCGGCAGGTGATCAACGATCAGCTCGGCGGGCTCCTCCTGGCGGACACGGCGTCACAGGTTGGGGCGATCCGCGACCGGGTTCGCGGCGAGTTGCGCGCTCCGATGACCACGTTGGCCACGGTTCTCCTCGAGACTCTCGTCGAGCGGACAGAGGAGCGGATTGCCCTCGCCGGCACCGCGAATCTGACCCGCGGCGGGCTACTAGACTTCGCCGGAAGCGATCACCGTGGCCTTCCGGGGACGATCCGGCCGATCCTGGAGGCGCTCGAGGAGGAGGTGGTTCTGCTCAAACTCTTCGGCCAAGTCGAACAGAGTCTCACCAGGGTACGTATTGGCGATGAGAACGAATTCGAGGATCTTCGCGCGACCTCGGTCGTGACGACGGGCTATGGACCGGGAAAGACGGTGGTGGGCGGGCTCGGCGTGTTGGGTCCGACACGGATGGACTACCCCGGCACTATCGCGACGGTCCGGGCCGTGGCACGCTACGTCGGCGAAGTACTGGCGCAGAACTGATCACGATATCGATGCACGAGAGTCGACCGAGGGTTTAGGACACAGGTGGCCAAGGACTACTACGGCATCCTGGGGGTACGCCGGGACGCCTCCGCCGACGACATCAAGCGCGCCTATCGGCAGTTGGCGCGCCAGTTTCACCCGGATGTGAATCCGGACCCGGCGGCGCAGGAGAAATTCAAGGAGATCAACGCCGCCTACGAGGTGCTCTCTGATCCCAAGAAGCGGGAGATCGTCGATCTCGGCGGCGACCCGTTGTCGTCGGCCGGTGTCCCCGG
Source organism: Micromonosporaceae bacterium (assembly GCA_045403155.1). Classification (GTDB taxonomy): domain Bacteria; phylum Actinomycetota; class Actinomycetes; order Mycobacteriales; family Micromonosporaceae; genus JAXIPB01. Next base: position 3,807 of record JAXIPB010000023.1, on the reverse strand, counting down.
CGGCGGAGCCGGCCCCTTCGTCGGCTTCCAGGACATCATGGACGCGTTCTTCGGGAATGCGGCGGCCCGTGGACCTCGGCCCCGCACGCGACCGGGCGCCGACGCGATCCTGCGCCTCGAACTCGACCTACACGAGACGGCGTTCGGCGTCGAGGCGCCGATCAGCGTCGACACCGCCGTCGTCTGCCAGACCTGCAACGGAGCCGGCTCGGCCGGCGGCACACATCCCACAACTTGCGACACGTGCGGTGGCCGGGGCGAGATCCAGTCGATCCAGCGTACGTTCCTCGGCCAGGTGGTCTCGGCCCGGCCGTGCCCGGCCTGCCAGGGATTCGGCACTGTGATCCTGCACCCGTGCCAGAAGTGCGGTGGTGATGGGCGTACGCGCGCCCGACGCAACCTCACCGTCAAGATTCCCGCCGGCGTTGAGGACGGTATGCGGATCCGTCTCGCTCAGCAGGGCGAGGTTGGACCGGGTGGCGGGCCGCCCGGCGATCTGTACGTGGAGATTCACGAACGGCCGCACGACATCTTCTCCCGCAAGGGCGACGACCTGCACTGTCGGGTTACCGTGCCGATGACCGCGGCCGCACTCGGCACCCGAATCACGATCAAGACCCTCGATTCCGAGGAGACCGTGGACGTGCGGCCGGGCACCCAGCCGGGCGCGTCACTGCGCGTGCGTGGCAAGGGCGTGCCCCACCTGCGTGGCACCGGGCGCGGAGACCTGCACCTGCACCTCGATGTGCGCACACCCATCAAGCTCTCGCCGGACGAGGAGCGGATGCTGCGCGACTTCGCGCAGGTTCGAGGGGAGGAGATCGCCGAACTCTCCCGCAAGCAGGGTGGCTTCCTCTCCTTCATGCGCGACGCCTTCAACGGCCACGCCTAACCCGCGCGATCATGATTTGGAGGTCATGATCGGCGGGGGTTCGCGACGCCCAGCTCATGATCGGCGGGAGGTGGTGCGGTGAGCCCGCCGCTGTTTCTCGTCGAGGCGCTGCCGCAGGGTGACGCCTTCACACTGGATGGGCCGGAGGGCCATCACGCGGCCACCGTTCAGCGGCTGCGGGTGGGTGAGCCGCTCCTGCTCTGCGACGGCCGAGGCGGCACCGCGCATGCGGAGGTGACCGTGGTCGGTCGCGGCAGCCTCGATATCCGGATCGGTGCCCGCGCGTACGAGCGGAGACCCGATCCACGACTCGTCGTGGTGCAGGGCATCGCCAAGGGAGAGCGGGGCGAGCTCGCTGTTCAGGCCATGACCGAGGTCGGCGTCGACACGATCGTGCCGTGGTCGGCCACACGGTCCGTAGCCCAATGGCGAGGCGAGCGCGGAGACCGTTCGCGCCAACGCTGGGTCGATACAGCAAGGGAGGCGGCGAAGCAGGCTCGCCGCGCGTGGCTGCCCGAGATCACCGCGACGGAGTCGACCCCGGCGGTGGCGGCCCGGCTCGCCGGCGCCACGCGCTCCGTCGTGCTGCACGAGGAGGCGACGGCGCGATTGACCACTGTGGAGCTTCCCGAGTCGGGCGAGGTGGTCGTGGTGGTGGGTCCGGAGGGAGGCGTCTCACCAGACGAGCTTGAGTCGTTCGTCTGCGCCGGTGCGCTGGCAACGCGTCTAGGCCCGACTGTCTTGCGTACCTCCACCGCCGGGCCCGCCGCCATCGCCATCCTCAATGGACTTCTCGGCCGCTGGTAGGCGTCATCGATGGCGGCCTAGACCCGCCGTCATCGGTATCGGCGCCGCGAACCAGGACGCGATGGCCGACCGATGCGCGGTCGACGTGATCGGACGGTCCACGTCGCGTCATCGTGCCAGAGCGCCGTCCATCTGGTGAGGGCACTGCCGCGTACGCCTACGATGCGCGAGTGACGAGCGACTGTCTGTTCTGCAAGATCGTGGCCGGTGAGATTCCGGCTCAGATTGTGCATGAGACCGAGTCGACGCTCGCGTTTCATGACATCAATCCGCAGGCGCCAACCCATGTTGTCGTGATCCCGAAGGCGCACCACCCGAACGCTGCCGCGCTCGCTGATGCCGACCCGGCGCTGGCTGGTGCTGTCCTTCGGGTGGCCGGCGAGGTTGCCGTGGCCGAGGGGATTGTCGAGTCGGGCTACCGGCAGGTCTTCAACACCGGCGCGGGTGCCGGTCAGAGCGTCTTTCACGTGCACCTGCACGTCCTTGGCGGCCGCCCGCTCCGCTGGCCTCCCGGCTGACCGTCAAGATCGCCATGATCATGAGCTGGGCGTCGCCGAACGGCGTCGATCATGACCTCCAAATCATGATCGGCGCTAGGGTATAAAGGACGTCATGGATCTGGAGCGATTGGTACGACAGACCCAGGCGGACGCGCGGATCCCGGCGCTCTCGGTCGCGCTGCACCGCGCAGATCGCCCGCTGTGGACGCTCCAGGTCGGGACGTCCGGCGACCCAGACCGGCCGCTCGCCGCCGGGACACTCTTCCGCATTGGCTCGGTGACGAAGACGTTCACCGCGATCCTCGTTATGCAGTGCCGCGACGACGGGCTGCTCGACCTCGACGACCCGCTCTCCGGCCACGTGGACGTGCCGGCGCACGGCGACCTCACGATCCGCCGGCTGCTCTCACACACCGCCGGGCTGCAGCGGGAACCGTACGGCGACGTCTGGGACACGTTAAACGCACCCGACGCGGAGCGGATGGTCGCCGATCTGATCAGGGTCGAGCGCGTCCTGCCGCCTGCACGGCGGTACCACTATTCAAACCTCGGCGTAGCGCTGCTGGGCCACCTGGTGGGCCGGCTTCGCGGCGGCACCTGGGAGGAGGTGCTTGCCGAACGGGTGCTGGGCCCGCTCGGGCTCGCCGATATCGTCTCCGATCCTGGTGAGCGGGCAGCGGTCGGTTACCTGGTCGACGCGTTCTCCGATCATGTCCGGCCGGAGCCGCCGGCCGACTTCGGTGCGGTGGCCCCGGCCGGTCAGCTCTGGGCGACGGCCGCCGACCTCGCCACGTGGGCCGCGTTCCTGGCCGATCCGGCCATTGTGGACGCTAAAGCCGACGTGTTGCAGCCATCCACAGTGGACGAGATGCGCTGGCCGTTGACTGTCACCGACGAGACACTGTGGAACTCTGGGTTCGGGCTCGGCCTGATCCTCGTTCCCCAATCCGACCGGGTCGTGCATGTCGGACACGACGGAGCGATGCCGGGATTCCTGGCCGGTGCCTACGGTCGGCGGGGCGGCGCGGGGACGCCGAAGGCCTGCGGCGTGGCAGTGCTGGGGTCCTCCGGCACGGCCACCGTGACAACCGAGCTTCCGCATACCCTCCTCAACGCGGCCGTCGAGAACGACCCGGCCGAGATCGAGCCATGGGAGCCAGCGCCCGCGGCGCCGGAGCGGTACCGCTCGGTTCTCGGCCGGTGGTGGAGCGAGGGGTTCGAGTTCGTCTTCACGTGGCGCACCGGTGCGCTTCAGGCCCGGCGGGTTGCGGATGACGCCACCAAGCCACCGTCCGTCTTCGCCGCGATCCCCGGTGAGCCGGACGAGCTGCGTACCGTCTCGGGCCGGGAGGCGGGCGAGCGGCTGAGCCTGCACCGCGACCCAGCCACCGGAGCGGTGGAGCGCATGCACTGGGCGACCTATCGCTTCACCCGGACCCAGGAGACGTTCGATGGGATCACGGTCAGCGATCCGTAAGCCCTCGGAGGCGAGTGTCCAACACTCGCCCGGTCGGCCTCGAACAGAACCGGGCGAGTGTTGGAAACATGCGACGGGAGGCGTTGATCGCGGCGATGGCGGTTGGGCGGATACAGATCGGAAGAGCGTCG
>JAXIPB010000020.1:0-9879 GCA_045403155.1 Micromonosporaceae bacterium | reverse complement strand
GGAGCCGCCGTAACCATCCGGGCCCCTCCCGTCTCGAACGAGGGAGCCGACAGCTTGATCAATAGGCCGATCGACAGGATTGCGCGCCTCTCTCCCTAGTGACCTCAGATCCACATCGATCATGGGCGTCGCAGCCGGCGCGGACGCGGGTTAGCCGCCCGCGAAGGGAGGGAGGACGTCGACTGTGGCGCCCGGAGGCAAAGTGGCGTCGCGGTCGCGCCACGCGAGGCCGTTCACCAGAAAGCTCGCCGAGCCGATGATCTTCGCGAGCCGCTCGCCGTGCGCCGACGAGAGCGCGGTGAGCAGGGCCGCGAGGGTGGGCGCGTCAGTCTCCTCCTCGGAAACCCCGGCCGCCGCCCGCGCCCCGGCGAAGTAGCGCACGGTAACCACATGCCTATCCTGCCGCATCACGTGGCGGGCGCCGACCCGGTCCGGCCGCGACCCGAGAACGCGAGGACCACGCAGCAGGAGATCAGGACGAGCAACACCGGTCCCCAGGAGAAGACGTACGGGATGGTGACGTAGCCGAGCCAGCCCACGCATACCACCAGTACGGCGATCGCCGCCATCCGCCCGCGTCTCTGAGCGGCGAGCACCCGTGCCGCCACGAGGGCGCACAGCGAGAGCGGCCCGAAGGCGAGCGTCGCGACCAGGTCCGTGGTGCGGGCGAAGTCGGCCCACGCCGCGGTCGTCCATCCGTTGTCGTACGAAGCGACCAGCCAGACCGAGACCAGCGATCCACCCAGACCGCAGGCGAGCCCGAGCCAGCCATTCGATCGCCATGGCCGAGCGCAGAGCGCGACCAGGAGCAGGACCGCCAGCGTGGCGCCGACGTACGGTGGCAGTCCGTCACGCAGCGGCTCACCGACGAAGCCCACCAAACCGAACCCGCCGAGGACCACGAACGCGGCCAGACCGAGCGCGGAGCCGACCGCGACCGATCCGGCGGTGGAAAGCGTTCCCAGATCGGGCGCGTGGGGCGCGGGATATCCCGGCGATCGCCGATGGGCGAGCCATACGATCGCCACCGAAGCGAGGCAGGACGCCAGCAGGACCTGGGCGAGTCGGCCAAAGTGCGGCACCCCGGACTCCGAGCCGATCCGCACGGAGGCGGTGTCGAACGGACCGAGCCATCCCGCCGGAAGTCCGAGCAGCACAGTCGCCCAAAGCCATTGATCCGCGTCCAGGTGCCGCACCAGCCGGCCCACCGAGATGACCGCGAGCACCGCCACCGTGGCCGCGACCACCGTGCCCACCCGTGCGATTGTCGGCTGGTAGTAGTAGCCGAACCCACCGCCAGGTACAGCGCCGGCCATTGGCGGCCACATGACCATCACCGCCGAGGCGCAGACTGCCACCGCGATCGCGCCGGTCGGCACGCCCAGCCGCTCGTCGGCCGAGGGCGTCGCCGACGCGCCCGACGAATGTCCGGTGCCGGCCAGCGCGAGCAGGCCAAACGCCACCAGGGCCATGAGCACCCAGAGCGGCGGCCGATCGACGCCCGTCAGGGGCGCGAGCGCCGGCAACACCACCGTGACCAGGATCGCGACCACGATGAGGATCCGCCCGGCCGCGGGACGAAGCATCGCTCGACCGGCAGCGGCGATCAGCCAGCATCCGTACGCGATGGGCCCGAGCGTTCGGAACACGCCGAACAGCGGAGATCCTCCGATGTGGACGCTTCCGGAGATGGGTTCCACGCGCCACCAGGCGAATGCCGAGATGCCCGCGGCGAGGGCGAGCGCGACCGGGGCGGCGACAGTCAGGCCGGCATCGAATCCGGCCAGGGCGGCGGTGCCGACCCGACGACGTATGCCGCTCGCGATCAGGTCGACCGTGTCGGCGAGGCGCGGGGTGCGCCGGCCCGGACCGGCCAGGTCGAGCAGCGTCGCCACGATCTCGTCCCCGCGATCGGCCCGATACGCGGCCGGATAGGCGAACAGGAGTCTGCGGTAGCGGCGCTCCAGCAGCGACGACGCCGGATCACCCATGGGCGAGTCGCCGCTGTCCCGAGCGGCGACGCAGGCGCTCGACGGCCGCTTCGGCGTTGCTCGTCAGGCGATGGGCCTCCGCCTCGAGGACCTTCGCCCCGTCCTCCGTGAGCCGGTAGTAGCGACGCAGCCGGCCATCCACGACCTCCTCGCGGTCGCTCGTCACGAGGGCCTGCTCGACGAGGCGGTCCAACGCACCGTAGAGCGTGCCGGGGCGCAGCGTCACCCTGCCTTCCGACAGCGCGACGACCTCCTGGATGACGCCATAGCCATGCATCGGCTCCTCGGCCAGGGCGGCCAGGATCAAGAAGGTCGGTTCCTGCAGCGGTGTGCTCATTCTGTCGACAATACGACCACCGTTATATGCCGGCAAGCGCCTGTTCGGCCTGGACATGCAATGCTATCGTCGCCGGCATATACCGAGACGCGATCTATTGGAGTACGCGATGGTGGCGATCACCGACTCAGAGCAGGCTCACGCGCCCGACCCGCCGAAGACCGTCCGGCCGAAGACCGACCCGCCGCAGACCGACCCGCCGCAGACCGACCCGCCGCAGGCCGACCGGCCGCGCCGAGCACTCACCGCGGTGCTCGTCGCCGGCGTCGTCGGCGCGGTCGCCCTGCCCGTCTGGCGGGTTGGCATCGGTTGGGCCATCGCGGCTCTGGCCATTCTCGGCGCCGTGCTCGTCGCCCGCTCCGGTCGCAACGGGGACCAACCGGGCTCCGGTCGCGACGTGGACCAACCGGGCTCCGATCGGAACGGGAGCGACGCGGGATCCATAGTGGACCGAGTGTGGCGTACCGCAGCCGGCGCGGCCGTCGTCGCCCTGGTCGCGGTTGGGGCGGTCCGGGCAGCTGGATGGCTCGTCGCCATCTGCCTCATCGCGGCGGTGCCGCTCGCGTCCTACGCGCTCGCGGGCGGCCGTTCGTGGCGTGGCATCGCGGCCGTTTCGCTCGCGCTCGTGCCGGCCACCGTGCGCGGGATGGGTTGGGCGGCCGGAGCCGGCGCGCAGGTCGACCAGGGCACCCCGCGTCCGGCCCGGGCCGGACGCGCGCTTGCCGGATTCACCGCGGGAGTCCTGCTCCTGCTCGTCTTCGGAGGGCTCTTTCGTGCGGCCGATCCGGCCTTCGCGGCGCTTGTGGATGGATGGGCACGCGGCATCTCGGTGGCCACGCTCGTCCGCGCCACCCTCGGGTTCGCGTTGGTCGCGATGTGTGGATCGGGCGCGGCGTACCTCGCCTCCGCTCGCTGCCGGGCCGAACCGCCCGACCGCCCGACCCAACGGCGCGTCCTGGGCCTCGCGGAGTGGGCGATCCCTATGGCGATGCTCGATGCGCTCTTCGGACTCTTTGTCTGGATCCAGGTGACCGTATTGTTCGCGGGCGACGAGTATGTGCTTGGCCCGGGAGGTCCGGATTACGCGGTGTATGCCCGCGGTGGCTTCATCCAGCTCGCGGTGGTCGCCGGACTGACGCTGTGCGTCGTCGCCGCGCTGGCCCGATGGGCCGGCCGCTCCAACCCGACTGAGCTGGGGCTGCTTCGCGTGCTCGGCGGTCTGCTCTGCGTTCTGACGCTCGTCGTTGTCGCGTCGGCGCTGAAGCGACTGGGCCTCTACGCGTCCGCGTACGGCTTCAATGTGCCGCGCCTCCTGGGGTATGCCGGGGTGGTGTGGCTCGGGCTGGTGTTCGCGCTCGTCATCGTCGCCGGCGTGCGGCTCCGAGCGACGTGGCTTCCGCGGGCGACGGTGGCGGCGGCGGTGGGGGTGCTGCTGGGGCTAGCCGCGATCAACCCGGAGGCGCTGATGGCCCGGACCCACATCGACCGGCTCGACCGGCAGTACCCGTTGGACCACGCATTCCTCGCCTCGCTGTCGGCGGACGCTATCGACGAGCTCGCGGCCCTTGGGGATCGCGGCGGTTGGTGTCGCGATGTCGATGCTGGGTTGGTCGCTGACCTTCGGGAGCCAGACCCCTGGTACGGCTGGAATCTTGGGCGGGAGCACGCGCGAGCGGTACTGGCCGAGAGGGCATCGAAATGACGTGGACCGGTCAGCCGCCGATGGCCGACATGGGACGCGTGGGCTGCAGGAACGTCGGGTCGTCGATGCCGTGCCCGGCCCGCTTGCCCCACATGGCGGCGCGCCACGCCTCGGCGATCTCCTCGTCGTCTCCGCTGCCGCGGACCAACCCGCGCAGATCGGTCTCCTCCTCGCTGAACAGGCAGTTCCGCACCTGTCCGTCGGCGGTGAGGCGGGTCCGGTCGCATGCGCCGCAGAAGGGTTGGGTGACGCTGGCGATGACGCCGACCTTGGCGGGCGCTCCATCGGCTCCGACGTAACCGTCGACCAGCCACGTCTCCGCCGGCGCTGCACCGCGTAGGTGCGGGTCGGGGGTCAACGTGAAGACCGATCTCAGCTGGGCCAGGATCTCCTCGCCCGCGACCATCTCATCGCGACGCCAGGCGTGCTGGGCGTCGAGCGGCATCTGCTCGATGAAGCGGAGCTCATAACCGCGTTCGAGGGCGAACCCCAGCAGGTCGACCGCCTCATCGTCGTTGACGCCACGCATGAGCACCGCGTTGAGCTTGACCGGTCGCAGACCGGCGTCGTCCGCGGCCCGGAGCCCGGCCAGCACATCGTCGAGCCGGGTCCGGCGGGCCAGAACTTCGAAGCGCTCCGGGATCAGCGTGTCGAGGGAGACATTGACGCGGTCGAGCCCGGCGGCGGCGAGGGCGTCGGCCAGCCGCGCAAGCCCGAGTCCGTTGGTGGTGACCGAGAGCTTCGGCCGCGGGTTCAGCTCCGCCGCGCCAGCAACGATCTTCACAATGCCCGGCCGCAGCAGCGGCTCCCCCCCGGTGAAGCGGAGTTCCGTGACGCCCAATCGCTCCACCGCGATCCGCAAGAGATGCAGGACCTCATCGTCGGTGAGCAGGGTCTGCTTGGGCAGCCAAGCCAGACCCTCCTCCGGCATGCAGTAGCTGCACCGCAGGTTGCACCGGTCGGTCAGCGAGACGCGAAGATCGACGGCCGTCCGGCCGAAGCGGTCAATGAGACCCGGAACACTCGGTCGGGCCGAATCCCCATACGTCCGCACCATCCCTTGACACTAGCGCTCCACTCCGACATCGCATCATCCTGCCGCTGACAGCGCCGCCCGGGCCGCCCCGACGGCGGCCTCCCGGTACGACGCGCCGAAGAGCGCCACGTGCACGAGGAGGAGATGCAGCTGATGCAGCGGGACCCGTTCGCGCCAGCCCTCGGCGAGCGGCCAAGCCTCCTGGTAGGCATCCATGATCCGATCAAGGTGCGCCGCGCCGCCAAAGAGGGCGAGCTGGGCCAGATCGGTCTCTCGATGACCACCGTGGGCGGCCGGATCCACCAGCCACACCCGGCCGTCCGCAGCCCAGAGCATGTTTCCCGGCCACAGGTCTCCGTGCACTCGTGATGGGGGCTCCGGGTGTTGCCCGTACCGGTCGATCACCTTCATGAGCTGCTCGATGATGGCGACGTCGGGCGCGGTGAGAGCCCCGCGATCGGCCGACAGCCGCAGATATGGCAGAAGCCGGCGCTCGGCGAACCATTGCGGCCAATCCGTGCCCGGACGATTGTCCTGCGGCAGCAAACCGATGTACCCCGGCCAGATCGCCCCCAGGCTCTCGGCGCCGGAGCGGTGCAGCATGGCCAGCTCGCGGCCGAACTGCTCGGCCGCGCCGGGCGACGGTGACCCGGGGTCGATCCACTCCAGCACCAGCATCTCGGGGAGCACCGCGATGACCTCAGGTACGGGCACCGCACCGGGCTCGCGCAACCAGCGCAGACCGTCGGCCTCGGTCTCAAAGAAATTCGGTGGTACGGGCGAGCGCGCACCCGCATCAGTTTGGTCGCTGAGCTCCGACGGATCGCTGAGCTCCGATGGATCGCTGAGCTCCGATGGATCGTTGAGGAACTTCACGAAGACGCTGGCCCCATCCTCGAGCGTCAGGCGCCGCGCCTGACAGATCGAGCCGGCCCGGACTGGCGTCTCGCGGATGCGCTGGTGGGTGAGGAAGGTCGGCAGCTGCCGCGGATGCGCCCGCAGGTACGCCAGATCCACGGGTAACACCCTAACGACACACAGCGTTAGGGTGTCGCGACCGGCGATTCTGGGGTAAGCATGACCATATGACGGACGCCCTTACAGCCTCGCGGGACCTGCACGGCGTGACGATCCGCGCCTACCGACCCTCCGACCACAACGCGTGCCGTCGCCTGTGGGCGGAGCTGACCGAGCACCGGCGCGCGCTATACGGCGAGCAGCAACGTGGCGGCTCGGAGACCGGAGCGGGATTTGAGGAGTACCTGACCCAGCTCAATCTCTCCGGCATGTGGGTGGCCGAGCACGTGGAGGATGGTGTCACGGGTTTCGTCGGCCTGATGCTCGATGGACGCGCCGGCGAAGTGGATCCGGTCGTGGTCACCGCGTCCACGCGAGGTAAGGGGATAGGGCGGGCCCTGCTCGCGAGGGTGGTCGACGAGGCGCGCCGGCGCGGGCTCCACAGACTGAGCGTGTCGCCATCGGTGCGTGACATCTCCGCGCTACGGACGCTGCACACCGCGGGGTTTGAGACGGTCGCGACGGTGACGCTCACATACGACCTCGCGGGCACCGCGGCGGGGAGGTCGACCGGGCAGGATTCCACGCTCGCCCTGCACGACCTGCACTTCGGCGTCTGAACGCGACGGTCTCGTCTGTCCACAGCGTACTGAGTTATCCACAGGCCGCGGGTAGGGTCTTCCCTTTACCCGGTTTGGCCGTGCACTCTCGTCAACCATGACGAAGCGACGAGGCGCCGGCCCGCACGGCACCGCCCCAATGTCGGCCGAGCCCACGCTCCGCCTGCGAGAGCCGGTCGACATCCTCGCGGCGATTCCGTACGTGGTCGGGTATCACCCGACCGACAGTGCCATCGTGATCGGGATGCGGGGAAAGCGGCTCGTCTTCACCGCCCGCGTGGACCTTCCGCCGGCCGGCGCGGTCCGCGAGGTGCATGAGAGCGTTGACCACCTTGTGCAGGTGGTCCTGCGGCAGGACGCCAGCGGTGTCCTGCTTGTCGGCTTCGGCACGAAGGATCGGGTCACGCCGGTCATGCTCGGGTTGCGGGACGCGTACGAGCAGGCCGGCCTTGTCGTGCTCGAGATTCTCCGTGCCCTGGACGGACGTTACTGGTCCTATCTCTGCTCAGACTCCGCCTGCTGCCCGCCGGAGGGCTCGCCGTACGACATGAACGCGAGTCCTGTCCCAGCACAGTGGACGGTCGCCGGGCGCGTCGCGATGCCGGACCGGGAGAGCTACGAGGCCCAGATCAAACCCATCGTCGGTCTGGCGCGGGTGTCGATGCGCCAAGCCACCGCGGGTGCGGCTCAGCGGATGTTCGAGCTCGTCGCCGCGGCACCGTCTGAGGAGGCGGTCGAGGAGGCGTTGATGCAAGCCGGCGCCGGCGCCATCGCGGAGGCGGTTGAGCGGCAGCGAGCGGGTGGCCGGCTGGAGGACGACGAGGTGGCGTGGCTGACGGTTCTCTTCACGTCGATCACGGTCCGCGACGAGGCGTGGGCGCAGATCTACGGCTCGGTCGAGGTTCTGGACCTCCACCGGGCGCTCTGGCTGGACGTGATGCGGCGGGCCGAGCCCGATCTCGTGGCGGCGCCCGGCAGCCTGTTCGCGTTCGCGGCGTGGCGGTGCGGCGAGGGCGCGTTGGCCCGCCTCGCGCTTGAGCGTGTGCTCGATGAGGAACCCGAATACACCATGGCGGTCTTGCTGCACAATTCGCTGATCCACGGGCTGCCACCGTCGGCGCTCGACGGGTTCCCGGGTCGCACGGTCAGACCGCGACCCGCGCGTCGCCGGCGTACACGTTCATCCCGGCGCCGCGCAGGAAACCGATGAGCGTGATACCTGCCTCCCCCGCGAGGTCGACCGCCAAGGTGCTCGGCGCGGAGACCGCGGCGAGCACGGGAATCCCGGCCATGGCGGTCTTCTGCACCAGCTCGAAGCTCGCGCGCCCACTCACCAGGAGCGCGTGTCCGGCGAGTGGCAGACGCCCCGCGCGTAGCGCCCACCCAACGGCCTTGTCCACCGCGTTGTGCCGACCCACGTCCTCCCGAACGCAGAGAAGTTCGCCGTCTGCCCCGAAGATGCCGGCCGCATGCAGGCCGCCCGTGCGGTCGAACGTCTTCTGGGCCTCGCGCAGCTGGACCGGCATCGTCGCCAGGGTCGCCGGGTCCACAGTGACCGGGTCGGCGGCGATATCGAAGCGCGACCGGATGCGGACCGCGTCGATGCTCGCCTTGCCGCAGACCCCACAGGAGCTGGTCGTGTAGAAGTTGCGAGCGAGGTCCGGATCCGGGCGCGGCACGTGCGGGGCAAGGGTCACGTCCACCACGTTGTAGGTGTTCGGTTCATCGCTGCCGGCGCACAGCTGGGCCGTGACGACATCCTCGGCCGTCGCGATGAGCCCTTCGGTGAAGAGAAACCCCAGGGCGAGGTCGATGTCGTCCCCCGGCGTGCGCATCGTCACAGCGAGCGGCCGCCGTTCGCCGCCCGACGGTCCGGCGCGGATTTCGAGCGGCTCCTCGCCGACCAAGGTGTCCATGCGGCGCACGGCGGTGGCGACGCCGATGGCCGTGCCAGGCGCGTCCGCGTGACTGCCGGCGTCGATTCGAACCACGCTTCGACGATCGATGACCCTTCCCACGGCCCCAATTCTGCCTCGGGCGCCACCGTCCGTCAGTGCGAGCGCGCTCCCACCACCTGCGTCCCGAGGCTCCCGGGGGACCGCCAGGGTCGAGCGGAAGCGGATACTCGCCGCAGGAGGTCCTGCAGGTGTCCGTGTTCGCCGCGGTGGTGTTGGCCGGTGGCGCCGCGCGCCGGATGGGCGGCGCGACCAAGCCCGCCCGGATGGTCGCCGGCACAACGTTGCTGGCGCGGGTGCTGGCCGCTGTGGCCGACGCCCGGCCCCGCATCGTCGTCGGGCCGGGTGAGCTGGTGCCCTTGCTACCGCGCGGCGTATCCCTCACAACGGAGGAGCCCGGAGGCGGTGGACCGGCCGCCGCCGCCGCGGCGGGCCTGACGCTCCTCGCGGGGATGGCCGAGGAGCACGATGACAGCCAGGTCGCAGTGCTCGCGGGGGACCTCCCCTTCGTCTCCGTTCAGACCATCGACGCACTGCGGCGCGGGCTGGGCACCGATGCCGACGGGGCCGTTCTGGTCGACGACGGGGGACGGCCACAGTGGCTCTGTGGTGTCTGGCGCACGCGGGCGCTGCTCTCGCGGGTCATCACGCAGGGAGATCCGGCCGGTCGCGGCATGCGGGAGCTTGTCGACGGAATGCGCATCCTCCGCGTCACCGTGACCGACCCGACCCGGCCGCCGGCGTGGTTCGACTGCGACACTGAGGAGGATCTGCGGCGAGCCGAGGAGTGGGCATATGGCGACGTTGAATGAGTGGACCTTTGGCGACCTTGGATGAGTGGACCGCGCATGTGTGTTCGGCCCTCCGCCTCGAGCCCGGCAGCGTCGACCAGCAGCTGGTGCTCGACCTCGCCCGGGACGTGGCCCACGGTGTCGCGCGGCCGGCGGCGCCCCTGACCACGTACCTGCTCGGCCTGGCCGTAGGCCGCGGGGCCGGGGCGCACGAGGCGGCCGCGATCGTCACCGGCCTGTCCCGCAGCTGGCCACCGACCACCCCCGACGCTCCGTGAGCCTGCCGAGAGCGTCCGGGGCGGGTGAGTGATCGCGTCGATCATGATGTTGCGGTCGTGAAATCGCGTCGATCATGTCCTCCAGGTCATGATCGACGCTGATGTGGGCGGGGGTGGGGGTCAGGCCGATCGGCGCCTCAGCGGGACCCTCG
>JAXIPB010000229.1:0-8679 GCA_045403155.1 Micromonosporaceae bacterium | reverse complement strand
AGGGACCGGGCTCGAAGGCCGCCGGCATCGCAATGGCGTTCAAGCTCATCGAAGCGGCACAGGCCCGCTGGCGTGCGGTCAACGCACCCCACCTCGTCGCACTCGTACGCGCCGGCGCCACGTTCAAGCGGGGCAAGCTAGCCGAACGCAACACCCGCCATCTCACCAAGGCGGCCTAATCAAGATTTCCCATCCACAGGTCTTGACGATTGCTCTGACAGTGCGAGTCCTCGGGTCAGTCGGGTTCGGCCGGATTGAGCCACAGATCGAATACGTGGCCCGCGGGGTCGATCAGTGCGCGCACGTGGTCCTGAGGCTGGTAATCGGCCAAGCGCGCGCCACGTTTCAGCGCATCCTCGACGGCGCCGTCCAGGTCGCGGACCTCGAAGTCGAGGTGGAACTGCATCTGCTGGTCGTTCGAGCCGGCGGGCCAAACCGGGGGCACGTACTCCTCGTTGGTCTGGAAGGCCAGATACCCACTCCCGTCCCCGGCCTCGATGGTGACCCAACCCGGCTCCTCGGACCTGACCCGCCAGCCTAGAAGGTCCAGATAGAAGCGGGCCAGAAGCTGAGCGTCCTTCGAGTCGAGCACGGCGCTCCATCGGGTCGATCTCGTGCGTCCACGCATGCTCATCAGTCTCTCAGACCCCGGCGATTCGCGCGCTTTACACCACGTCGACGTAAGCCACTCGGTCGGCGGCAGCTCCCGCTATGACAAATCAGGCCACCGACGTCGGCCAGCGTTCTGCCGCCCAGGCCCTCCACGAGGGATAACCGGCCGGAGCCGGGTCGATCTCGACGGACGTTAGCTCGTCGCGGCCCGGCACCTGGAACAGCCTCCTGAACCTATCGAGGTCTTCGGAGCGCATCTCGAAGGTCGAGCCCGGGTCAGCGGCGAAGCGAGCCTCAACACGACGACGCTGCTCGAGCTCATCGACCGGAAGGTAGATTAGATCGCAGTTGGCTCCGGCCTCCGCAGCGAGAGCGCGAAGTGCAGAACGCTCGTCCTTGCTCCAGACGCCGAAGTCAAGAATCACGTTGACCCCCAGACGCAGGGCAGACATTGCGAGCCACACGAAACGGCCCTCGAGCACGTCTCGCTTGCCGACGGCCTGGGACTCTCCGAAGAGAGGAATCATCCACTCGTCCGGTGTCAGCCGCAGCGCTTGCCTTTCCAGTTCCAACTCGCGGGCACGAGTGGTCTTGCCCGTACCCGGCAGTCCTACCAATACGTACATCGTTGGCCGTTCCGTCTGTCCGGACATGTCGTCCAGCATTCGTCTCCTCACTTCGTTCGCTCCACCTGTCCTAGTGTCAGCCCGAGTCCCGCCTACTTCATGTTCACCCGAGGCTCTGGAGCCATCTGTTCACCTCGGCGGGCGAGCGAAACAGCAAGACACCTGGGCCGTCGGGGTCGGAGTACCAACGCCGCAGTCGCTGGCGCTTGCGCCGAAACGACTTGAAATGCCATACCACGATGGAGTCTTTGGAGAGGACGGCCCGGATCGACTCGCGATTGCCGTTACATACTGGCGTCCGCGTGATCATCCGTACTGTAGTTCGCCGGAGAAGGCGCCCCATCGATACCCATCGAGGGAAGTCGAGCCCCACCACAAGATCGACCGTCGCCAACGGTATGTCCTTCCACGCACCGTACGCGGTGTCGAGCACCCACTCGCGTTGAGCACAGATTCCGGCAATTCTCGTACGTTGCACGTCCAACGGGACTTGAACCCAGCCAGGCTCCCAGGTGAGATCATCGACGGAGTACCACGGCAGCCCCATGCGTTCGCCAATCCGCTGCGCGAGCACGGTCTTACCAGAGCCCGTCACGCCGTACACCAAGATCTTCGAAGGGCGCCCATGCGTGCACTTCACACGGTGACACTATCCATGCGATCCAGCGGCACGGCACGCATCAGCCAGTGGACACGAGGCGAGCGATAGTCCCAGGACTCGATGAGCTTCCACGACCAATCGACATAGCTTCATGGCTAGACATCCTCACTTGCCGCTGGTCGCTCCGTTCGACTACACAGCTCTGAGCGTCCCCTCGTCGGCGCGGTCATGTCCGGGAGCCGCTTCGCTACGCTCGCAGAGTGTCGATCGAGATCGTTTTCGAAACGCATGCGCTGAGCGAGGACAATGAACGGGGCATCGCTACCGGCTGGCTGCCAGGGCGCCTTTCCCAGCGTGGCCGGGACAACGCGGCGCAGATGGGCCGACGGAGGCGCGACGACGGCATTGCCGCCGTGTTCAGCTCGGATCTGCGTCGCTCGGCCGAGACGGCGGAGATCGCATTTGGGGAGACCGACATCCCGATTCTGTACGACTGGCGACTGCGCGAGTGCGATTTCGGGTTGCGCAACGGGACGCCGGCCGCGGAGCTGCGCCAAGATCGGCAGGACTACCTCGATCGACCGTATCCGGGCGGCGAGAGTCGGCGGCAGGCGGCGCGGCGAGTTTCGGGCCTACTTGCCGATCTGCCGACGCGATGGGCCGGGCAACGGGTGATGCTGATCGGCCACCTCGCGACGCAGCATGCCCTGGAGCATGTGGCCAACGGGATCGCACTGGAGGATCTCGTCGCCGCCGACTTCGACTGGCGAGAGGAAGGCTGGGAGTACCGGCTTGAATAATCAGCCAGCGACCGGAGCACACATCCTCATCCGGCGCCGGAAGCGTGGGCGAGTCGTGTCAGAGGCTCCATGCACAATGGCGTCGACACATTGCCGGCACCGAGGAGACACCGATGGCCGCGCGCTTTCAGCTAGTGATCGACTGCGCCAACCCTGAGCCGCTCGCGCGCTTCTGGGCCGCCGCATTGGGATACGAGCTTGAACCGCCTCCCGATGGCTTCGCCAGCTGGGACGCGTACCGGCGGGACCTCGGAGTGCCCGAAGAAGAGTTGGGTACAGGCGCGGACTGCATCGTCGATCCCAGCGGGCGGGGGCCGCGGATCTGGTTCCAGGTGGTACCGGAGCGCAAGGCGGCCAAGAACCGGCTGCACCTCGATATCAGTGTCAGTGGCGGCCGCGCGGTTCCGATCCAGACTCGCATGCAGCGGGTCGACGCGGAGGCGGCCCGGCTGGGCGATCTCGGTGCCCTGCTCGTCGGTGTCCTCCACACGGAGGGCCTCGACCACTACGCAGTCGCGATGAAAGACCCTGAGGGAAACGAGTTCGACATCAACTGACGACCGCTGCTGCCCGACCGCTCGTATCGGTCAGCGATCTCGCACTGACGTTCCGGGAGCGTCCGCTCGTGCCGCGACGCGCGGTGATGCCGCGACGCGCGCGTCCCCTGGGAACAGAAGCCGTCGACGGCTGTTCGTCCACGGTCCAGTTGACAATGATGCGGTCGTCGTGTGCGAACGGACCGTTTGTGATCTCACCGGCCAACACCAACAGGTTGAACGGCAGCACTTCGGGTAGCCAGCTGGAAGTGCCAGAGGATGAAAAGGGGCTTGTCGCCGTATGCGGCGTTCGTGGCCGTCGGCGCCCACGGGTGCAGGCTCCAGATGTCGGGGTGGCCGTCCCCGGCGGTATAGGGCTCGATCGGCGATGGGTCGCCCGGCGGCGTACCAGTCTGGTCGACCAGGGGTTGCGGGCCGAGCGGCTCTTCGCAGTGGCGTACAAGGAAGCCGAGCGGCAGCGCGGCTTGCAGGTAGGAGCTGGTTGAATGGATCCAGCACGCGATGTACCCAGGCGTGCCGTCAGGCCCCATGACCACAATCGGGTAGCGCTGTCCTCCGTGGACATAGCCGCGAGCGTCAGATACCACGAGGTGTCCCCCGGGCCGCAACACGCGGGCGAACTCGGCGAACACCGGGGCCAGGTCAGGTACATGGGCTAGCGCCAGCCCGCAGACGATCAAGTCCACGTGATCGTCCGATAGCGGCAGGCCGTGCAGATCGGCTACATGGAACTCGGCGTTGGGCAACTTCGACCGGGCAATGTCGACCATGGCCGGTGAGCTGTCGATACCGATCACGCGGTGTCCTAACTCCGCGAGGTGCATCGCGTGCCGCCCAGTTCCACACGCCGCGTCCAGCACTGTCCAAGCTGGACTATCGCCGAGGATCCGGTCGAGCAGCGCACGTACGCGAGGACCCTCGCGCTCCACCAAGGCATTGCCGGGCGAGTCGTAGTTCGGCGCCCAGCTCCGGTAGCCGTCCACGGTGCTCACTCGTGACACGCACGCGCCCTCGCCGAGGTCGTTGACCGCGTCCAGCAAGTCGCGAACTTCGGCCAAGCGGGCCAGGGTGAACTCGCGATCGAACTCCCCAGCGAACGCCCGCAACAAAGCACGGCCCTGCATGCCGAGCAGGTACCCCAGCGGATGTTGGTAAATCATCCACCGATGGTCCCAGCGACTGATCGTCCCGTCGATCGACTTACGCTTGCGCTCCGCCGCAGCACACCGAACGTCTGCCAGCCATGAGCATGTGCGCCCCAGACAGACTGGTTGACATTCGGTGCGCTACACCTCCGGACGCCACGCTCGGCGTCATCGGCGATCAGCGCCAACCGCGACAGATCATCGTCATACATCGCGGCCGTTCTGCGCTACCGTCTGCGCATGGGCGCGCTGATTATCGACGCGGGTGCCCGGCAGCGTCTCACGGCTCGCTTCGGCAGCGGCGTGGAGGTCTGGTTCGACGAGCTGCCTGGTTTGTTGACCGCTCTTGGCGAGCGGTGGCGGGTCGAGCTCGGTTCCCCGATCCCGCGCGGGAGCGTGTCCGTCGTCTTCCATTGCCGAATGGCTGACGGGCGCCGCGCTGTTCTGAAGGCCAGCCCCGACCGTGCGCGCTTGGCATTCGAGGCGGCCGCGCTCGGCGTCTGGGACACCGGTCACACCCCCGCTGTCATCGCGCTCGACGAGCACGTCGCGGCGCTTCTGATCGAGGCGATCGAACCTGGAACGCCGCTCAGTGTCTCCTCGGCCTACCCGGCCGCGGAGAGCGTGGCCGAGCTCTTGAGCTCTTTGCACCTCAGCGGCGTTTCCCACGGGTCCTATCCGACGGTCGCGCACCGCGTCGACTACCTGTTCGACGCCTCAGCGAAGCTCTACCAGCGACACCCTGAGCTCGTCGCACTGATCCCGCCGGATCTCTA
Organism: Micromonosporaceae bacterium; assembly: GCA_045403155.1. GTDB lineage: Bacteria > Actinomycetota > Actinomycetes > Mycobacteriales > Micromonosporaceae > JAXIPB01. The sequence continues at coordinate 3,562 of JAXIPB010000229.1, read as the reverse complement.
CCAGCGCGGCCACGAGCGCGCGACTCGGCTCGCGCAGCACAACTCTCCGACCGTTCTGCTCCACGGGGACCTCACGCCCAGCAACATCCTTGACGGCGGAGCCGAGCGGGGCCTTGTCGCCATCGACCCCGCACCCTGCCTCGGCGATCCCGCCTTCGACGCTGTCGACCTGATCCTCTGGCAAGCTGACGACCTTGCAATGATCGAAGCACGCGCCGAGCAGTTAGCCGCAATATCCGGCCTAGGCGTACGGCGGCTGCTCGCCTGGTGCTCGGCGTTTGCTGGCATGGTGGCACTCGAACTCGCGAGCCAAGGAAAGAATCACGGCGCGCGGATCCAGACACTCCTGACGCTCGCTTCGCAGACATAAACGACCCGATGACCGATGCGTGCTATGGGATAGACGCGCCGCGGGGATGTGTTGGCGACGGTTTCGGCAAGCCCAGCGTCAGGTTCTTCGTCTGCATCGCTGACGGAACGTATCCGACGACAGGTTCAACGTGAAAGATCGGCGCGAGTTGTGTCGATCCCGCTCACGGGCAGGGCATGAGCCGGCAGCCGACGTCTGCGGGGACGTGGATGTGCACACCGCCCACCGTGAGGGTGCCAACGACCACCCCACCAACAACGACGCCCACCCAGCCGAGGGTGATTCCCCACCGCGCCCAGCCGCGACCACGTTCGTTGCGCGCCCGGATCCGCGCTAGTGCAACATGCCCGAGGATCGCACCGATGAGCGAGGCGGCACCCACCAGGCCAACGCAGAGCAAGGGACAAAGCCCGCACAGCGAAACCACGAACGACGCGATCGCGAGGCCATTTGTTGGCCGGCTCACAAACGAGTCCTGGGGGACGGGGTCATTCCCACCCGCCAGCTCCGCGCGCCCGTCCCGCGACCCGTGCACGTGAGGACCGTACAGCATGACTGCCCGTAGCTTACGAGTCGGCGAGACTGTCGCCGAACCAAGCCGGCACGCCGGCAGAGTATCGGTGCCGGTGAGCGCGCATCCGTTGTGTTCCGGCCGGAGGTCACGCTAGCGCTGTGGGTTTGACCTCGCCCCTGGGGCATGGCGCAAGCTGTGCACGTGGACGACGAGGACCTCATGCTCGCTGGCGAGTTCGGCGCGGCCAGCCGCCTGTCGCCGAAAGCGCTACGGCTCTATGCCGAGCAACGAATACTCGTCCCGGCAAGCACCGATCCAGTGACCGGGTACCGCTACTACATGCGAAACCAGGTGACCCGGGCCCGCCTCATCGCGCGGCTGCGGACGTTGGACCTGCCGCTGGCCCGGATCGCGGTGCTGCTCGACCTGCCGGCCGAGGCCAGGCAGACCGAGCTGCGGGCGTGGCTCGACGCGCAGGAGGCGGACCTGCGGCGCCGTCGTGAACTCGTGGAGACCCTGAGCGACGGCGACGAACCCGATTTCGGCATGGTCCGCATACGTCAGGTCGTTGAGCACAAGTTCCTTTACCGCGAGCGGCGTCTTCACGTCGATGCGCTGGACGATTTCACCGCCGAGTCGCAGGCCCGGATCCTTGCCCGGCTAAACGATGCTGGGTTGCCCGGTGACGAGCCGGTCCAGGTGCACTTCCACGGCCTGGTCACCCGCGACAGCGACGGGCCGGTCGAGGTCGGCGTCGCCTTCGCCGGCTCCGTCGAGCCGGTCGAACATCTTCGGATCCGTCTCGTTCCCGCGCACCTGGAGGCCTACCTTCCGGTGCCGTTGGCCCATTCGGTGTTTCCGCACGTTCTTGGGGTCTATGACGCCCTTGAGGCCTGGATCGACGCGAACAAACTCGTCTGCACCGCCAGTCCGGTGGAGATCCATCCCGGAACGGGCGGCGCCGTCTTCGATGTCGCTTATCCCGTCGTCTCGCAGAAAGACTGAACAATGCAGCCCTACATCGGTTCCGGACCGTACTGCTACAGCAATTCTCTGGCCATGATGCTCGGCGACCACGCCCCGTCGCCTTCAGTGATCGAAGTGCTCACCGGTTCGCCATTCGGCTTCGAGCTGCTCGCCGGTCACCTTCCGCTGTTCGATCCGTACGGCTGGGACCCCGATCACGGCCTGGACACCGCGATCGACCTGCTCGGCTGGACGTGCCGTCGGGAGGGCGCAGAGGACGACGAGGAAGCGATCGCGAGGCTGCGCGCCGCGGTCCAGGTGGGTCCGGTGCTGCTCGGTCCGGTCGAGATGGGGCTGCTCCTCAACCATCCCGGCTTCGGCCAGCCGATCGGGGCGGACCACTTCCTGCTCGTGCTGGACGTCGATTACGACAGGGTCAGGTATCACGACCCGCACGGCTTCCCGTATGCGACGTTGCCGGTGCCGGCGTTCCTCGCCGCGTGGCGTGCGGACACGATCGGCTACAAGTCCGCGCGGTACACGATTCGCAAGGACTTCCGGCGGGTCGAGGAGGTGTCCGCAGAAGCGGCGTTGCGTTCCTGTCTCCCGCAGGCGGCGGCCTGGCTATCACAGCGCGATGACGTCGAGGTCCCGCTAGGAACCATCGGCGGCCAAGAGGCCACCGATAGCCTCGCCGAAATGATCCGCGCGGGGCTGGATCCGGGAGTCCGCGAACACATGGTGCACTTCGCGATCCGGGTCGGGGCGCGACGCCTCGCCGACGCTGCGACGTCGCTCGCCAGTCTCGGCCTGCACGCGGCGGCCGATGTCGTCAGCGAGCAGGCCCGCCTTGTCGGCAGTCTCCAGTACGAGCTCGTTGCCGGCTCGGCCGAGCGGGCCGCGGAAGCGGTGCGAACGCTCGGCCCGACCTACGCCACCCTCGCTGCACTCCTCAAACCCGCCTGACCCCGACTTGGCGTCGCTCTAGCGTCCGGCCCAAGAGTGGCGGGCGGATGCTCGCCCGGAGTTGGCCGCGCGGAGTTGGCCGCCCGGAGTTGGCCGCGCGGGTGAGCTGCGACCCGCGCTACGTGCGAGGAGTGGGCCTAGGCACGAGCGGTCTCCGGCTTTCTTACCATGGACGGCGACGACATCGCGAGCGCTCGCTTCGACTTGGCGTCGGGGACGTTCGGTGATCGACAGACGCGCCGCGGTCGCCTTGTTTGATAGCCCCTCTGCGACGAGCCCAAGCACTCGCACTCCCGCTCGCTCAATCGCTGCAGTAGATCGTCCTTGCGCTGCCCGAGAGTTCGCGGAGGCGCCACCTACATCAGCGCAGCACGCTTGTCCATGTTGGACATACCAGCCGCCGCGAGCCGAAGCCGTCGCACGACGCGATCGTCGCGGCGGGTCGGGCCAGCAGCCACACGGCCGTAGAGGCGTTCTCCATGGCGGAGCGCAGTATGGTGAACAGTGCGGAGATGTGGATCACGCTGGCGTCCACGACCAAGGACTTGACGGTGTGGATCGCGATACCGATGCGATGCCATGTGACATGGCTTATCTGGTAAGGGGCCGTGGCGTCGTCCCCGATGAGTGACTTCCCGCGGTGGGCGTCGGGCATGGTCCATCAGGCGCTGCGTAGTCAAGCCACGCGTCGAGAGGCTGGAGTGGGCCATGAGCCACTTAGATCGCCCGCCGCGCGACGTTATGGC
>JAXIPB010000204.1:0-10434 GCA_045403155.1 Micromonosporaceae bacterium | reverse complement strand
CGCGAGCTTGGCGAGCGTCTTCGTCAGAAGGACTCGGCGCTCCGATGTTTCGGCCTGACGCTCGACGATCTCGGCCTCGAGCTCCTCGGTGAGCCGCCTCACCCACGACCGAGGCAGCTGGATCTGTCGATACAGGTCCTCCACGAGCGCCTCGGCGTCGCCGGCCAAGATGTACGGCTGGCGGCATCCGGTCCTCGCCGAGCCTCGCTGCCCGAGGCAGTAGAAGTACAGGTACTTCCCTTTGGCGAGCGTAAGCGACAGGCGTCGCCCGCACTCCCCGCAATGCAGCAGCCCTTTCAGGTAGTGCTCGTGGCGGCGCTGGCGTGTCCCGGCGACGTCGCGGGCTCGGAGCGTCTCCTGGACCCGGTCGAACAGGCTATGGGGGATCAGCGCCTTGTGCTGGCCCTCGTAACGGGCGCCGCCCCACTGAACGACGCCGAGGTAGAAGGGGTTGGTGAGGAGCTCGGCGAGCTTGGAGACCGAGACGGGCGACCCCGGCCTTCTCGCATAAGGCGACGTGAGCCCCTTCGCGTGCATCGTCGCCTGCAGCTCGGGAAGCGAATACTCCCCTGTCGCGTACAGCCGGAAGGCCTCCCGGACGAGCAGGGCACGCTCGGGGTCGAGGATGACCTTGGCGATCTCCTTGCCGGCGATATTCTCCCGGACGTTCAGGTAGCCGATCGGTGCTTGGTCGGCCAGCCTGAGCTCTTGATCGACTGCGAGGAGGACCGGACGCTCCGAGCGGTGCTCGTCGGGATGCTGCGGGAAGCCGACCGAGGTCGTTAGGCCCCAAGCCACGTATTCCTGAACCGCGAAACGGGCACGGTTTGCATCCCTCTTCGCGGCAGCCAATAATCTCATGCCGTCCTGAGCGCCGGAGGCCCATACTGCGATTCAGACCTCGAGAGTCGGCCGCGAATGCTGGTTGGATGACCGTGTTCCGCAGCGCGCGAACGATCGCGCTTGCGCTTCTTCTTGCTGGGCTCGTCGCGTGCCAGGGTTCTGAGGGTCAGGAGCCGATGCCCGCCCCCGAGCCGGCCAGTGGCGGGGTGCCCTGGCCCGCCCCATCGGACCCTCTCGATCGCGCCAAGGCGGCTGGCCTCGAGCCGGAGACTCACGAGTTCCTCGATTTCCACGTCCATGCGCACCTCGACGTCTTCGTCAACGGATCACCTGTCGAGGTGCCGGCAGGGATCGGCATCAACATCGAGGACCCGGCCGTCCACACTGTGGAGGATGACCTCGGGACGACGTATGGGGGTATCGATCCTCCATGTGCGCAGCCCTGCATCTCGCCCCTGCACACGCATGGCACCGACGGCACCTTGCACACAGAGTCCGCGGTCGACCAGCCGAACACGCTCGGGCAATTCTTCACCCAGTGGGGCGTGGAACTCACCGACACGTGCGTGGGCGGCTATTGCTCGCCCGGCGCGTCGATCCAGGTCTTCGTGGATGGGGAAACGTTCAGCGGGAATCCCGCCAACATTCAGCTCGAGGACCAGTTGGAGATCGCGATCGTGATCGGTTCGCCACCCGAAGAGGTCCCCTCCAAGTTCCCGGAGACGTAAGCAACACGTGCCGCCGGGGCACCGGGAACCCGCGCCGCACGGCGAGCCGGCGGTCTAGTTCTATTTCCCGAGGCTTCGGCTCGGAGTCCGCGAAGGGGTGACGATCCACACTGGCACCGGAGATGACACGCGGCGTCATCTCTACTGGGACTTGACCATCTACGTCTGGGATAACGACGGCGATGCGGCCGTTTTCTACGATCGCCGGATGCGCGAAGCAGATAGTTGCAGCTATCCGGGCGGTGGGGCCTCGGCTCCCTGTTAGGAGACGGATGCCTCCCTTTGGTCCTCGCTTGAGGAGAGGGGACCACCGAGCTCGCGCTTACCCACCACCTAGGTGTTGCCGCGGACGGTCATGGTCTGGGAGCTTTGCCGCGTGGGCGGTGGCCAGAGCGGCTCGCCCGGCCGATCGCGATCAGCTATGAGTCTCGCATCGCTCGGTAGGATCAATGCCGTGACGCACAAGATTGAAGGCGAGGCTGTCTCCCTCGACCCACGCGGCCAGGATGAGTCCAACCGGCGCAGGGCGATCCGGGCGATCGTGTTCTCCTCCCTCGGCCTACTCCTGACGAGCGCCTTCGAGCTTTTCATCACCGTGCTGTCCGGGAGTGTGGCCCTTCTCTCGGACGCGTTGCACAACCTGGGAGACGTGTTCACGACAGTGGGGGTGTACTTCGGCTTCCGCGTATCGCGGAAGCCCCCACTGAGCGATACCCGTACGGATACGGCCGGGCCGAGGACCTCGCCGGTATCGCGATCGTCGCCGCGATCTGGGGGAGCGCCGTCCTCGCTGGGTGGCAGTCCTACGACAAGCTCGTCTCCGGGCGGGGCACCACGCACCTAAGCCTCGGGATGTTGGCAGCCTTGATTGGCGTGATGGGGAACCAGCTCGTGGCCCGCTACAGACTGAAGGTGGGGCGGGAGATCAAGAGCGCGCCGCTGATTGTGGACGCCCGCCATTCCTGGCTCGATGCCGTGGCCTCGGCCGGGGCGCTCGTCGGGCTCATAGAGGCGACGTACAGCCACGAGGCATGAGCGCGCTCGGCGGGCGTGTTGCCGCAGCGCCGAGCTGCTTGGACACTGGCGGTCCATGGAGACTCCTCCCGTTCGGTACGCAAAGAGCGGCGATGTCCACATCGCCTACCAGGTGATCGGCAGTGGCGCGATCGACCTCGTGCTGATCCCGGGGCTGTTCTCGAACATCGACCACCACTGGGAGGAGCCGGGGTGCGCGCGGTTCCTGCGTCGCCTGGCGTCGTTCACACGATTGATCGTGGTCGATCCGCGAGGGACGGGGCTCTCCGATCGGGCCCAGCAGTATCCCCCGATGGAGGACCAGGTGGACGACATCCTCAGCGTGCTGGACGCTGTGGGCTCGCGATCGGCGGCCTTCTTCGTCTTCTCCCAGGCCGGGCCGATCGCGATGCTGTTCGCCGCCACCCATCCTGAGCGAACGCGAGCTCTTGTCCTGTACGCGACCTATGCGATGAACGGCCTGGCGGAGGACTACCCCTGGGGGCGAAGCACCGAGTGGCTCGACAACTTCGACCGGCTGATCGAACGGGAGTGGGGAACGGGGTTCTTCCTGCCGCAGATCGCGCCGTCCCGAGTCGACGACCCGTCGTTCCGGAGCTGGTGGGCCCGGATGGAGCGCGCTTCCTGCGGGCCGGGCAATGCCCACACCTACTTCCGTGTCTACGCGCAGACCGACGTGCGCTCGATCCTTCCGTCCATCCAGGTGCCGACACTCGTCCTCCAGCGGGATGCAGACATCTTCCGCGATCCCGGGCACTCGAAGTACCTGGCCGCCCACATCCCTGGCGCGAGGTACGTGGAGCTCTCCGGCGTCGACCACCTGCCGTACGTCGGCGATGCCGATGCGATCGTCGAGGAGGTCCAGGAGTTCCTGACGGGCGTCCGACCCTTGCCGGACCACGATCGAGTCCTGGCCACGGTCCTGTTCACCGACATCGTCGCGTCCACCGACAAGGCCAGCGCCATCGGCGATCGGGCCTGGAAGGAGCTGCTGGAACGGCACGACGGGCTGATCCGACGGGAGCTCGGTGCGTTCCGTGGGACGGAGATCCACACGACGGGCGACGGGTTCCTGGCAACCTTCGATGGTCCGGCCCGGGCGATCCGTTGCGCCCGGTCCGTCGTAGACGCGGTCCACGGCATCGGGCTGCAGGTTCGGGCGGGCATCCACACGGGGGAGATCGAGCTCATGGGAGACCAGGTCGGGGGCATCGCGGTCCACATCGGAGCGCGCGTGGCCGCCCTGGCCGACGCGGACCAGGTCTTGGTATCCAGGACCGTGAAAGACCTGGTGGCCGGCTCCGGCATCGAGTTCGAGGATCGCGGATCACACACGTTGAAGGGCGTGCCTGGGCAGTGGCGGGTTTTCGCCGTGACACGTTATTGAGTTCGAACCTGCGATCCGCCAGGTCGATGCCGTGGATCTGCACCGGAACCCTGTCCGGCCACGTCCCGAACTCGGACTACGGCAGGCACGAGTACAGGAAGATCGCCCACCGGGCGCCGGAACGGGTCTGCGCCAGGCTTCTGCGCCGGCACCACGCGGATTGACATGCCGGCGTAGACGAGCTCGTTCGGCATGGGCCGCCTGAGCAGCAGCACCACGAGGGCTAGACCATCTCGATTAGCGATCTTTGAGTCGCCAGCCACGGCATATTCCCTCGCCATACAGCGCGATCGGTCCGAAGTTCACGAACGCCATGGGCCCTCGACGGCCGGCTCCAGAAAGGGTCTCACGGCCGGTCTCCCAATCGATGTCGAAGCGCGCTCAGGCGCTCACCTGTGCTAGCGCCGACGACCCGCGAGAGATGGCTCTGATCGACGAATCCAAGATCGGCGGAGAGGATGGCGAGACTCTCATGCCCGTCGGCCAGACGTTCGAGTGCGATCGCGACGCGAACTCGATTCCGGAACTGCGAGAGCGTCATCCCGGTGAGTCGGGAAAAGACGCGGCTGACGTGAAAGCGCGTATGACCTAGCGTCTGGGCCAGGTTCCCGAGGTCTGCGCCCGCCGGATCGGCGATGATCGCCTCGCGAGCATCCTGGACCATGCGGCGGTGGTTGGCTCGGGTTGTCGAGCGACGGGCGGTGAAGCGTCCCGGGGCGGCGCATTCCGTAATGGCACCGACGAATTGTGCGAGCCGCTCGTCGAATTCGAAACGATCTATGCCCCGCCGTAGCGCGACGACCAGTTCGCGGTGACGAAGATCGATGGCGGATGTGGTCGTGATTGGCTCGTCGGGTACGGATGTGTCGCCAGCCAATTCGTAGACGGCGCTCTCGGACAGCCAGAATGACGTGCATCGGTCGCCAGCGTCCCGGTGGTGCTCGATGCGCTGCTCGACGAAGGGCCTTTCGAAGAATGCGTCCGTTGGTCCCAGGTACGCGCCACGGCCATTGACCTCACGCCAGTACCCGCCGCGACGGAGGAGGACGAGGCCGTAGTCGAGGCCGTACTCGTACGACCCGCGGGCTCCACCCGGCTTGTGGCAGTCGTGGTCGACGACGCGTGTACCCGACGCCTCACCGAGGACGGTGAGGACGGCGTCACGCGCCGGAATCTGTCCGTGAAGATTCGCCTTCGACATCGTGCCAGGACCCAAGCTACCGGACACAAATCTACAAGACGTCGTCGCCAGGTGCGCCTAGCGTCGCTTCAGTGAACCCGCTTGACCCCTTTGGCCTCCGGGATGGGCACGCCACCGCTCGCGATGGGCGACCCAGGTCGTCGGAGATTGGCTCTCGCCGCGGAGAGCCTCACTTCCTAACCTCGAACGCCTCGGCGCACGATTCGCCCGTGGTGCTCGACCAGAACGCGGCGGCCCCTCCGCAGGAGGGACGAACACACGGAAACGCATGCAGTGCCGGGTTGCGCTGGCGGTCGTCGGACTGGGGGATGCTGATCGTCCTCGCCCCTGCGTCTGTTCCCCGGACTCACGCCCGTGATGTGGCGTCGTCGAAGGACCAGGCCACGGTGTCGTGACGACAAGGAGGGAGCAACCATGACCGACCACAAGATCGGAACCCGCGAGGAGTGGCTCGCGGCACGCGAGGAGCTGCTCAAGCGCGAGAAGGAGCACACTCGGCTCGGCGACGAGATCGCGCAGCGACGGCGAGATCTGCCTTGGGTGCCGGTAGAGAAGGACTACCGCTTTGACACGGACGAGGGCGAGAAGTCGCTCGGGGATCTGTTCGGGGGGCGCTCCCAGCTGCTCGTGTACCACCTCATGTTCGGACCGAGCTACGAGGCAGGTTGTCCCGTCAACTCCTCGATCGCGGACTCCGTCGACGGCGTGCTCCCGCACCTGCACGCGCGTGACGCGACGCTCCTTCTGGTGTCGCAGGCACCGCTCGAGAAGCTCCAGGCCTACAAGCGCCGGATGGGCTGGCGCCTTCCCTGGATCTCATCCTTGCCCGGCGACTTCAACTTCGACCTCGGCTTCTCGCAGACACTGGAGCAGTCTCGCGAAGCCGTGGAGCAGACCCGCTTGCCCGCTCGATCGATGGGGGACGCGTTCCCGCCGATCGTCGAGCAGAACGCCCGCTCGACGGGGACCGACGTCGCCGGCTACCTCACGGAAAGCCCCGGCTTCAGCGCGTTCGTCCGCGACGGCGGGACGGTCTACCAAACGTACTCGACGACCTGGCGTGGAGTGGAGTTCCTCATGACCTACTACCCGATCCTCGACCACGCGCCGAAGGGGCGCGACGAGGGCGAGGCGTGGCAGCTCTGGATCCGCCGCCACGACGAGTACGTCAGCGAGTGACGCGTCCCGGATCGTCCGAGCCGCCGACAGTGCGGACACCACGACGTCGAGAAGGCCGCGGGCCCGCTCCGCCGATCACACGGCTCGGTCGGTGTCGATGAGCGGAGCGCGATCCAGATGCGGACCGAAGGGGGCGAGCATGAACTCCCACAGCGTTCTGATTGGCTCCCGAGGAGCCGGCAGGGTAGCGGACTACCCACAAAGGGGGCAGCCATGAGTCGCTTGTACACAGTCGTTGTGAGCACGGCGCTGGCGGTGGGGCTCGTCGTGCCTTCCGGCGATGCCACCGCCGCCACCGACGATCCGGTGCCGATCCCCGGAGGGATCGAGACGGGCCTCGCTCCGCCGTACGGACCCATCCTGCACGTGTTCGCTCCCGGACCGACCGACATCGGGTTCATGGGGATCGACGTGGAACCCAACACCATCACGGACTTCGATGGGTTCACTGCGCTAGGGCACTTCAACGGAACGATCGAGGGCACGGACGGGAACGTCTATGACCTCGGCGACAGCGGCATTCGAGTGTTCCAAGGAGACTATCGCAGCGCCGATGGATCCACCCATCACGGCACCTTTGTCTTCCTATTGATCGAGCTCTACGATCCCGCTACGAGATCGCAGCTCCACCACTTCAACGGCGGTATCGCTTCTTCCGGTCTGTGCTGGACGGTGCGGGTGTCCGACAGCGCACTGAAGGTGAGCAGGGATCTGAAAGAGGCCACCTTGGTCGTCAAGAACGCTAACGCGGTGGACGATCTTCACAGATTCGGGGGCGCCAACATCCCCGCGACGGTCTCCCTCGACATCACGTGGACCGCTGTCGGCCCCCAGCATCATTTCAAGCCGGGCTCCACAGATCCGACCGATCCCACCAACTTCGATGGGAAGTTCCGGATCGCCGTGGCGACAGGGACCTTGTCGGGCTCGAACGCCGAGGGCTTCGGCTTCACGACTCTCGGAAAGGCATCGACCGAGAAGGTCTCCTCTGTCTTGGGTATCCCCGGCTGGGCCGAGATGGGTACCGAGCAGAACGGGTCCTTCCTGTGAAGATGCGAGAGCGAGGAGCCGGGCGCCTGCTGGTGCGCCCGGCTCCAGCTCCGATGGCGGCCGGGCTGGGGCGGTGGGGAGCTGACGGCGAATGCTCACCTGCTGCCCATCTCTTGTGAGGAGACGACGCGTATCGCTGGTCCACGATCTCCAGGCGGGGTTCGCCCGCCTCGACCCGCGCTGACGTCGGATCACGATTCGATGCGAGCCGCGTCCCGGGTCGCCGTGATCCTGGCCACCCTGCCGGTTCGTAGGCTCGGGTCCGTCGCCACCACGACGGGTGTGACCTTCCCGTAGAGCTCGCGCGCCACGATCGCGCCGAGCGCGAGGATGGGGTCGGCCTCGCTGAGCACGATCGCGGCGGGAGCGGTCCCTGCTCGGATCGACTCGGCCAGCACGCTCGAGGACGAGCTCGAGCCCCGACCCGAGGACATCACGAGGATCCGCCCGGTGACGCTCGCACCGTGCTGGGGGTGGCGGACGTCGGTGATGTCCCCGGTCTCGGGATCGACGCCACCCCAGAAGGACAGCGGCTCGTCGAGCACGAGGGCACGGCCCTCGGCGGTTCCCGGGACGAGCGTGCGGGCGTCAGCCATCGGCCCAGAGGGTCTCGTCGAGCAGCACTCGTCCCTCCACCGCCGACCGGACGCACTCCTCGAGGCCGCCGATCACGACGTCCACGCCGATGTTCGTCGGCGCGTACCAGGCCCACTTTCCGGAGTCGGTCATCACCGGGCCGTCCACGTCCTCCATCACCGGCGAGATGTACGTGCACGTGTCGCTGACGATCCGAACGCCGGCGGACCCGAGTGACGCGCTCAACCCCCGTCGATCGGACTCGGCCAGCACGTCGCGCCCGACGTTCACATAGAGCGGGACGGCCAACTCGTCCGTCCCGAGGAGCGCGACGAGGCGTTCGAGCTCGGCGAGCGAGGCGTGGGGTGTCCCGACGCTCACCGCGCCGAGGCGTCCGTTGGCGGCGGTATCGAGCTCGGAACGTGCCTCGCGTAGCCGTTCCGCGGAGACGACGATCTCGGGAACCGGCTCACCGGCCGTTGCCGCATCCACCGTCGGGGCCTCTGGGGTGATGCCGACCGCGTGGAACATCGCGACCGAGCCCGATGACGCCGCCGCCGCCCCGAGCGCCTTCAGCCGGTCCTCGGACGCGTCGGCGGGTAGGCCGAGGATCACCGCGACCTCGTTCCCCGCATCCATCCCGAGGAGGTGCCCGAGCACGGGGTAGAGCGCGTCGGAGGCGAGGAGCCGTTCGGAGACCCCCTCGAGCCTGAACGCGAGCGTTGCCCGACGGTCCTCGTTCCGGTGGAGACCGGCGAGCGGCACGCGACCCGTGATCGCCGCGCAGACGTCGATGAAGTCGCCGTAGCGATCCGTCCGCGCTCCGAGCACCGAGTTGCAGAACACGATCGCGTTGGACTCGGCCCACGCGACGTGCTGTCCGAACGCGGGACGCTCGGGCAGCTGGTACGGCGCGCAGGTCCACGTGGGGCGGCAACCCATCGCGACGTACAGGTGCATCTGCCGTCGGGCGTTCGCCGCCGTCCCCACGTCGCCCCGGTACCCGTCCGGATGTAGCAGGTCGAGGTAGCCGACGTTCAGCGTGGTGGGGACTCGGACGTGCGCGCCGCCCGCGACGAGGCGTTCGGCGAACTCGAGCCCGGCGAGCCCGTGGTAGAGACACCCGTCCACGTGCGCCGAGGCCACGTCGATCAGGCGTTCGGCGCCGCTCACGCCCGCCATCTCGACGACGATGCGCATCGCGAGCGCCGCGGCGTCGCCGTGCTCGCCCCGCAGGAAGGCCCGGTCGCTCTCGGTGAGCTCGACCGGCACGGGCGTCCTAGGACGCCTTCGCGGCCCGTGCGAAGATCGGGAGCGCCCGCTCGACCATCTCGTCGTTGCCGGTGATCGAGATCCGGAAGCGCCCAGGCATCTCGACCACCGCGCCGGGGCGGACGTAGACCTTGTCGCTCGCCAGTCGCTCGACGAACGCCACATCGTCGGGGTCCGGGCTCGTCGGCAGGAGGTAGAAGGTCCCCTCGGGGCTGTGCAGGTCGTAGCCGGAGGACCGGAGCGCCTCGACCATCCGATCGCGGCGTCGCTGCAACGCCTTGACGTCGACGCTCATCTGCTCCAGATCCGCCATCGCGCGCTGCAGGACGTTGCTCGGCGCGGCGTGGCCGCCGTACGTGAGCTGTCCGAGCCCGAGCGCCTCGCGCATCTGTCCTCGCTCGGTCATGGTCGGCGGCAGCGCGATGTAACCGCAGCGCTGTCCGGGCGTGAGCAGCTGTTTCGCGTACGTGTAGACGAGGAACGAGTTCGGGTAGAACTCGGTCGGGCTCGAGAACGCGCGGTCGTCGAACACGATCCGCGAGTACGCCTCATCCGAGATCAGGTAGATCGGGCGGCCGATGCGTTCCGAAGCCGACGTCAGTACCTCCGCCAGGGCCTGCAGGGTCTCCGGCGGGTAGATCTTGCCGCTCGGGTTGTTCGGCGAGTTCACGATGATCGCCGAGGTGCGCTCGCTGATCGCGGCTTCGATGGCGGGCACGTCCAGGTCCCACGTTCGGTAGTCGATCGGAACGCGCACCGGCCGGGCCCCGCCGCCCAGGATGATGGCCTCATAGAAGAACCACGGGGGCGAGAGGAAGATCACCTCGTCGCCGGGGTCGGTCACGGTTCGGATGCACAGGTTCAGGCCCGCGAATCCTCCGTCGGTCACGAGGACGTCGTCGGCTTCGAACGGGACGCCTCGGCGCTGGCGGAGACCGGCCGCGGCGGCCTCCTGCGCGTACGGCTCGTTGAACTTGTAGGCGTACCAGTCCTTGTCCTGCGGGACGGTCCAGCGTTGCAATGATTCGACGTACTCCGGGAGCACCATCTCCTGCGGGTTTCCGGCCACGAAGTCGCAGTTCCGTGGGTCGGCGGGGTCGCGTCGCGAGTACGCGCTCTCGTAGAAGAACCGTGAGAGCGTCTCCTCTACATCCAAGATCCGT
>JAXIPB010000273.1:0-8971 GCA_045403155.1 Micromonosporaceae bacterium | reverse complement strand
GGGTCGCGGTGCCGGCGGGTCGCGGTGCCGGCGGGTCGCGGTGCCGGCGGGTCGCGGTGCCGGCGGGTCGTCCGGTCGGCGCTAGGCGGGGCGCTGCGCGGTGAAGGTCATCGGTGTCAACCATGTCGCCGGTAGCCGGTCAAGGAGTCTTGCGAGACCTACTGCATCGAGGGCGCGAAGCGTTGCCACGACAGGCCCGCGCTGGCGGCGGGCGAACGCGGGGTCACGGCGAAGGCGGTCGAGGGCCGCCGCCGTCTCGCCGCGCGAGAACGCCAGCCCGAGATTGTGCCGGCGGGCGAAGCGGTTGATATCTCGGGCGGTGATCCAATTCAGCGATTGCCAGACCGGCTCGCGGCCGGCGCCTCGAGCGAGGGCCCGGGTCCACGCCGGCCGGCCAGGCACGAGCGGGACCCGGTAATGGGGCTCATATGGCACGCGATAGTTGGGACACGTATGGATCATTAGGCCGCCGGGCGCCAACACTCGGACGAGGCCGTCGAGGTTCGGGTCGAGCGGGCGCATGTGTTCAAGAACATTAACAGAGAAGATCGTGTCGAAGGTTCCGTGTTCGGGTGGATCGAGTTCCCTTGCGGCAATTGGCATGATCCTCGGCATACTCACCCGTTCAGCGAGGACTCCCCGGATCGCTGTGAACGCGCCATAGCCGTCGATGATGGGATCGAGCCCCGCCACGTCGGCACCCTGCTCGTGCAGGAACGCAGCCACGAGGCCGGAACCCGCTCCGACCTCAAGAATCCGCCCATAGCCGCGGCGGGGCAGGCTGAGCAGAATCCTTGCGGCCACTCGGACCTCCGACGCCATGTCCGCGAGCAGCTCGGTCGTCTCCGCGGTGGGAAGCCCGGCGCGGGTTGACACTGAACCAGCGAAGTCGGCATCCTCGGCGGTCTTGGCCAGGAACGCGTCGACTGTGGCCGGCGACAGATCGAGGGGGCGCGTGGCGGTCACGCGCGCGAGCGTACGCGATAAACCCGGTGGTCACGACGCCGTCGGAAATCCAACTATTAGGTTCAAAAGACTGCGCGAGGCGCCCTCGCTCGCTGATGCCTTCACGGACGCTGGCGTCATGCCGGAGCGGATGAACCCCTTCAGACCGATCAGGAATCGAGAAGCGTGGGTCACTGAGTCGCAACTAGCGTGACGGCCATGGAGGACATCACCCGACGTTAGGAGAGAACCTGACCAGCTCATCCACCCAAGGAATTAAGACCGTGCTGCATCCGGTGTCCGACCTGGCGAGGGCCAAGGCGGTGTACGCCGCCATGCTCGGCGTACCTCCGCTGCTTCAGGACCGGTGAGTGCCGACCCGCCTCGGTGAGGGCGCGCCGCGTGGTCGGGGCTCAAAGGCTCCACGGCCGAAGCGAAGGAGAACCACACGCTGGTTAGATCGAGCCAGGCGACGCCGACGGAGACAGCGAAGGCGGCCCGTTTCACAGATGGAGACAGGATGAGCAAGGCCACGAGGGCGCCTGCGCTGCATGGTGCCGACAGCCACGATCTGATCCGTGTGCACGGCGCGCGCGAGAACAACCTCAAGGACGTCAGCATCGAGATCCCCAAGCGCCGGCTGACGGTGTTCACCGGCATCTCCGGCTCGGGCAAGAGCTCGCTGGTGTTCGACACGATCGCCGCGGAGTCGCAGCGGCTGATCAACGAGACCTACAGCGCCTTCGTCCAGGGCTTCATGCCGACGCTGTCCCGGCCGGAGGTCGACGTACTGGAAGGTCTGACGACGGCGATCATCGTCGACCAGGAGCGGATGGGCGCCAACCCCCGCTCCACCGTCGGCACCGCGACCGACGCCAACGCGATGCTACGCATCCTCTTTAGTCGGCTGGGGGAGCCGCACATCGGGCCTCCGACTGCCTACTCGTTCAACGTCCCGATGCGGAAGGCGAGCGGGTCGATGACCGTCGACAGGGGCAAGGGGGAGCGGATCGTGGTACGCGACGCCGTCTACCACGGCGGCATGTGTCCGCGATGCGAGGGCATGGGCTCGGTCACCGACTTCGACGTGTCTGCGCTGTACGACGAGAGTTTGTCGCTCAACGAGGGCGCCCTCACGATCCCCGGCTACAGCATGGATGGCTGGTATGGCCGCATCTTCCGCGGCTGCGGCTTCTTCGACCCGGGCAAGCCGATCCGCAGGTACACCAAGAAGGAACTGCACGACCTGCTCCACAAGGAGCCGACCAAGATCAAAGTTGACGGGATCAACCTGACGTACGAGGGGCTGATCCCGAAGATCCAGAAGTCGTTCCTGTCGAAGGACGTCGATGCGCTGCAGCCGCACATCCGCGTATTCGTGGAGCGGGCGGTGACGTTCGCGACCTGTCCCGAGTGCGATGGCACGCGACTCGGCAAGGAGGCCCGGTCGTCGAAGATCAAGGGAAAGAACATCGCCGACGTCTGCTCGATGCAGATCAGCGACCTCGCCGACTGGCTCCGCGGCCTCGACGAGCCGTCGGTGGCTCCCCTGCTCACCGGGCTGCAACACCTCCTCGACTCTTTTGCGGAGATCGGGTTGGGATACCTCTCGCTCGACCGGCCGTCGGGCACCCTGTCCGGGGGAGAGGCTCAGCGCACCAAGATGATCCGCCACCTCGGGTCGTCGCTCACCGACGTCACCTACGTCTTCGACGAGCCGACGATCGGGCTGCACCCGCACGACGTCCAGCGGATGAACGACCTGCTGCTGCAGCTGCGCGACAAGGGCAACACCGTGCTCGTCGTGGAGCATAAGCCGGAGACGATCGCGATCGCCGACCACGTCGTCGACCTCGGCCCCGGCGCCGGCTCGGCGGGCGGCACCGTCTCCTTCGAGGGCACCGTGGAGGGTCTGCGGGGCAGTGGCACCACGACCGGCCGTCATGTCGACGACCGGGCGACCCTCAAGGACAGGGTGCGTTCGTCCTCCGGCACGCTGGAGATCCGCGGCGCGTCGACGCACAACCTCCAAGACGTGGACGTCGACATCCCGCTCGGGGTGCTCTGCGTGGTCACGGGCGTCGCGGGATCCGGGAAGAGCTCGCTGATCCACGGCTCGGTCTCGGGCCGGGACGGCGTGGTCGTGGTCGACCAGGCCGCGATCCGCGGTTCGCGACGGAGCAACCCGGCGACGTACACCGGACTGCTCGACCCGATTCGCAAGGCCTTCGCGAAGGCCAACGGTGTGAAGCCGGCGCTCTTCAGCTCCAACTCCGAGGGCGCCTGCCCCACTTGCAACGGCGCCGGCGTCATCTACACCGACCTGGGCGTCATGGCCACGGTCGAGTCCACCTGCGAGGAGTGCGAGGGGAAGCGGTTCCAAGCGTCGGTGCTGGAGTACACGCTCGGTGGCCGGAACATCGCCGAGGTGCTCGCGATGTCGGTGACGGAGGCCGAAGAGTTCTTCGACGCCGGCGACGCGCGCACGCCGGCCGCGCACGCCATCCTCGACCGGCTCGCCGACGTCGGGCTCGGCTACCTCAGCCTCGGCCAGCCACTCACGACGCTGTCCGGCGGCGAGCGGCAGCGGCTCAAGCTGGCCACCCACATGGCCGACCGTGGCTCGCATGGTCCGGCTCGGCAAGCCGTCGCCGGACGTGGCGGCGTCTACGCCCTCGATGAGCCGACCAACGGCCTCCACCTCGCCGACATCGAGCAGTTGCTCGGCCTGCTCGATCGGCTCGTCGACTCCGGCAAGTCGGTCATCGTCATCGCGCAGCACCAGGCGGTCATGGCCCACGCCGACTGGATCATCGACCTCGGCCCCGGCGCCGGCCACGACGGCGGCCGGATCGTCTTCGAGGGCACACCCGCCGACCTTGTCGCCGCCCGCTCCACCCTCACCGGCGTGCACCTCGCGGCCTACGTCGGCGCCTGACCAACCCGAGCCGGTCCGGCAGGATGGGTGGCATGACGCGAGTACGAGCGCCGGAACTGCGCGGGCGCGGGTGGCTCAATACCGCTGGCAAGTCCTACTCGATCAAGGACTTCCGAGGTCGTGTTTTGATCTTAGACTTCTGGTCGTTCTGCTGCATCAACTGTCTGCATGTGCTCGATGAGCTCAGGCCGCTGGAGGAAAAGTACGCCGACGTACTCGTCACGATCGGCGTTCACTCGCCCAAGTTCGAGCACGAGCGCGACCCAGCAGCACTCGCGGCAGCGGTCGAGCGCTACGGCGTCACACACCCTGTACTCGATGATCCGGAGCTGATCACGTGGGATCAGTACGCAGCGAAGGCGTGGCCGACGATCGCAGTCGTCGACCCGGATGGTTATCTCGTCGCCACGATGGCCGGGGAGGGGCACGCCGACGGGCTCGCCCGCCTCGTCGATGCACTCGTGACAACGCACGCCGCGCGCGGCACGCTGCGCCGCGGAGACGGGCCCTACGTACCTCCACCGGAGGAGGCGACGCGGTTGCGCTTCCCCGCCAAGGTGATCGTCACAACGACGGGCACACTGCTGGTCTCGGACTCAACGCACCACGGCGTGGTCGAACTTGACGGCGACACCGAGGTGCGGCGATTCGGCTCCGGCGAGCGGGGTCGGATGGATGGGCGCGGACGCGATGCCCAGTTCTCCGAGCCGGCGGGCCTGTGCCTGCTCCCCGCAAACGTCGCCGAGGTCGTCGGATACGACCTGGTCGTCGCGGACACGGTGAACCACCTGCTGCGCGGCATCGACCTGGCCACCGGCGACGTGACGACCGTCGCGGGAACCGGTAACCCTTGGCGCTCCACTGTAGACCTACGGCCTCACGACGCCCTCGCCGTCGACCTCTCCTCGCCGTGGGATCTCGCCTGGTACGACAACAACATCATCATCGCGATGGCGGGGATCCATCAGTTGTGGTGGTTTGATCCGGTGAATAGCACCGCCGGAGTCTATGCGGGCACAACGGTCGAGGCGTTACGCGACGGCCCGCTGGACCAGGCGTGGATGGCTCAGCCATCGGGTCTTTCGGTATCGCCCGACGGGGCCACGCTGTGGATTGCGGACTCAGAGTCGTCCGCGCTGCGATTCATCCGTGCGCACGAGATTCGTACGGTCGTCGGCCAGGGGCTCTTCGACTTCGGGCATATCGACGGGCCGGCGCGTCAGGCACTCCTCCAGCACCCGCTCGGAGTCTGTGCGCTGGCGGACGGATCTGTCCTCATCGCGGACACGTACAACGGCGCGGTGCGTCATTACGACCCGGACTCCGATGCGGTCGTGACCGTCGCGGACGGCCTCGCCGAGCCCAGTGACGTCGTGGTTCTCCCCGATGGTGGAGTTCTGGTGGTTGAGTCGTCCGCCCACATGCTCACCCGACTCGCGCCGGGCGCGTTGACGGTCGCCGGCGCCTTCACCGTGGCCGGCGCACGACACCGCACAGAGCGTCCACCGACGCTGCTCGCGCCGGGCGAGGTGAGTCTCGAAGTCGTCTTTACTCCAGGCCCAGGACAGAAGCTCGACACGTCCTTCGGGCCGTCCACCCGCCTGGACGTGTCGGCCTCGCCGCCCACGCTTCTGCTTGAGGGCGCGGGCGTCAGCACGGACCTGATCCGGCGACTCGTCATCGCGCCGGATGTGACGGGCGGGGTTCTTCAGGTCGTCGCCCAAGGCGCGACGTGCGACGTCGACGCCGAGCATGCGGCGTGCCATCTGACGCGGCAGGACTGGGGTGTGCCGATCGTGGTCGGCGCAGGTGGCGCTACCCGCCTTCCGTTGATCTTGCGCGGTCTCGACGCCAACTGAGCGACCCGGTCTGTGTCGGAATCCGGGCAGGGAGGCGACGGCGGCGACTGCTGATTCCGGATGTCCGATCAGACGAGGGGGACAAACGGGGCCAGGCGTACCCCGGCCGCGACGAGAGACTCGCGCACCCGTCGGGTCAGTTCCACGGCGCCGGGGCTGTCTCCGTGTACGCACAGCGACTCCACCTGGCACGGAATCACTGTTCCATCCTGTGCCTCGACCTCGGCCGCGGTCGCGAGTCGAAAGGCGCGCGCCACGACGCTGTCTACATCGGACAGCACGGCGCCGGGCTGACCCCTCGGCACGAGTGTGCCGTCGGGCTGGTATGCACGGTCGATGTAGCCCTCCGGAACCACTCGCAGTCCAGCCCGGTCCGCACACAATGCCAACACGGATCCAGGCTGACAAAGGACCGGCAGCGTACGGTCGTAGTCCACCACGGCCGCCGCCACGGCCGAGGCCTGCCAGACGTCGACCGCCGCGGTGTTGTACAGGGCACCGTGCGGCTTGACGTAGCGCACCTTCTCGCCCTGCAGGCGGCAGAAGCCGTCAAGCGCGGCAACCTGATAGATGATGTCGTCGCGAAGCTCGGATAGTTCATAGTCGATGCGCCGCCGCCCGAATCCGGCTATGTCCCGGTAGCCGACCTGTGCGCCCACGGCGACACCACGGTCGGCCGCCCAGTCGCAGACCCGACGCATCGTCATCGCGTCGCCGGCGTGAAAGCCGCAGGCGACGTTCGCGCTCGTCACGAGCCCGAGCAGCGCCTCGTCGTCGCCGAGACGCCACACCCCGAAGCCTTCGCCGAGATCCGCGTTCAGGTCCACGTAATGAACCTAACCGCGGTGCCGGGCCGCGCCTGCGCGAAGAGCACAAGGTCGGCCGGGTGGACCACGCCGATGACCGGGTAGCCGCCGGTGGTCGGGTGATCAGCGAGGAACACCAGCGGCTGTCCGTCCGCCGGCACCTGTATCGCGCCGAGCACGATGCCCTCGCTCGGGAGTTCGCCGGACACGGTCCGGCTGAGCGGCGGGCCGGCGAGACGGGCGCCGACTCGGTTGGTCTTGACCGACAGGGTGTACGGGCCGGTGCGGAGCACGTCGCGGGCGGCGATGCTGAACCAGTCGTGCCGGGGGCCCATCCGTACGCGCACCTCCACCTCCGCCGCCACGCCGCCTCGGATCAGTGCACCGCCGTGAGCGGAACTCCGGTTCGGGGTGGCTGCGTCCTCATCCGCGGACGGGTGGGGCGAGGGGTGTCCAATGGGGAGTACGAAGCCGCCCCGCAACGGCGGCGGCCCGAGCCCCGACAGCGTGTCAGTCGAGCGGCTGCCCAGGACGGGCGCGACGGTTACCCCGCCCGCGAAGGCGAGGTACGATCGCACGCCCATCTCGGCCGGACCGACCTCGATGACGGCACCCGGCCCGACCGCGAATGGTTCGCCGAACGGCGTTGTTTCACCGTCCACAGTCACCGGTGCCGGAGCGCCAGTGACCGCCGCGGTGACGGCGCTGTCCGTGCGCACAGCGACGCCGGTCAGCGTGGTTTCGAGGCAGGCCGCGCCGGGCGCGTTGCCGACGAGGCGGTTGGCGAGGCGGAGCGCCACCGCGTCGAGCGCACCCGAACGGCCGACGCCGAGATGGGCGTAGCCCGATCTGCCGAGGTCCTGAATCGTCGTGAGCAGGCCGGCCTTGAGCACCTCGATCATGGGCCAGCCTTGTCGATGAGACGCACCCGAGTGCCGGGCGTCAGCAGAGCCGGCGGATCGCGGTCGGGGTCGAAGAGGTGGATGTCGGTCCGCCCGACCAGGCGCCAGCCGCCGGGTGAAGCGGTGGGGTAGATGCCGGCGAAGGAGTCCGCGAGCCCGACGGAACCGGCCGGCACCCGCGGACGTGGTGTCTCGAGGCGCGGCACCGACAGCGCCTCGGGAAGGCCGGTCAAATATGCGAAACCGGGCGTGAAGCCGCAGAAGGCAACGCGGAACTCAGTGCCGGTGAGCCGCTGGACCACGCCGCTTTCGTCGCTTTTCCAGAGCCGGGCGACCGCCACCAGGTCCTGGCCACCGAATTCGACGGGAATCTCGATGAGTGGTCCGGCGCCGGACGCGGGCGCAGGAGGGGGAGTCCACCCGCGAACCACCTCGGCCGCCGTCGTTGGGTCGGCCAGGCCATCCAGCAGAACAGTCTTGGCGCCGGGCACGATCTCCGTGGCGTCCAACTCGCCCAACTCGCGGCGGCGCCACAATTCTGTGAACCATGTGGCTGGGTCGTCGACCTCGAGGAGCAGCGCGTCAGCACCAACCGTCCGTACCCGCATCGCCGGCCCCCTTCTCCTGGCGGTCTGGAGCCATCATCGGCCACACCGCCGGGTTCCTGTGAGCCCGCCGGACGTGTCGCCGATAGGCGGCGCTCATGCACCGCTAGGGCGCCGGTACGGCCTTGACCAACGCCGCGGCGGCGAGAGGCAGTGCCTTCTTCATCTCGGACTGGGTCGCCGCAGCAGTGAGCTTCAGTGTGCCTACCTCGGCCACCAGGTTTCCGCGACTGACCAGACCGTCGCACAGATAGACCTTGTCCCCCTTATT
This sequence comes from Micromonosporaceae bacterium, assembly GCA_045403155.1. Lineage (GTDB taxonomy): Bacteria > Actinomycetota > Actinomycetes > Mycobacteriales > Micromonosporaceae > JAXIPB01. The sequence continues at coordinate 645 of JAXIPB010000273.1, read as the reverse complement.
GGCGCCGGTGAGGATCGTGCCGTAGTGGCAGTAGGCCAGCACGTTGTCGACGCCGGAAGGCCGGCCGATCTGGAACTCACCAAGGACCCTCATGTCCCAGGTGCCACCCCAGGTCCAGTTCTTGCACGTCTTCAGCGCGGCCCGAACTTGCTCGATAACGGCGCTGCCCGGTTCAGGGTCATACCCGAAGACCGTGTGCGTGACGATCGCGGGCTTCGCGGTCTTGTACGACCAGTGATGTGCGGCCATGTGGCCGGCGTTGAGGACCGCACCGCACGGCATGTTGAGCTTGATGGTCGTCTCCTCGGCGTCAGCCCTCTTGACGCCTAGGGCGCTGGGAGCGATTCCGGCCGCGTCGACCATCGCTTTCAGTTCCGCCCGGCGGTCGGTGGTCGGTGAGGGAGACGCAGAGAGTGCGGTCGACATCGGGGAGGGATCGTTCGTGGCCGGTCGCGGTACGGATCGCCCGCAGGACGACGCGGCAACGAGAAGCAGAATTACCGCGATGAAACCCATTGTGCGTCGCATTCGTCTCCCCCAGACATGCCTCCGGCATCGACAATGGGCAAGTTACCATCCCGCCTGCCGCGCTTCGGTGCCGTGAAACACGCCACTACCGGTTGGTAACTTACGGTTCCGTAACCG
>JAXIPB010000099.1:0-46721 GCA_045403155.1 Micromonosporaceae bacterium | reverse complement strand
TCCGTGGGGCGCTCCACCTTGACCCGGCCGGCGCGGCCCGGCAGGGAGGACCTGCGCGACGGGAAGGCCACTCACCTCATCGGATGAATGTGCGGCAGCCGCGCGACCGACGCGGGCGTGGCTGGGTCCGAGGCGCTGAGTGACTAACTGAGTGACTACGGCGAAGAACGGCCGGGCATCGGGGCGGCCGTTGGCGGACGAGAAAGCAGTTCTGGCAGACCGCCCCAGCAGATCAGGGGCGTGCCCGAGGTCGTTCACACGGAAGGGGTCAGTGCTCGATCCCCGGTAATCGCCTAGGAAAATTCAGAGGTCAGAGGGCATTATTCATCGACGCCCGTCCGCCCGGCGGGAGTAGCCGTTCGCGGGCCTTGCTAGCAGCGGCCGCACAATGTCTCTGGACTCCCGCAACCCTCGGCGTCTGACGGGTCTTGCTGTCGTGGCAGGGCATAGGCTGTATTGATGATCAATGGGCTGCACCTGCTGCTGACTAGCCAGGACCCGGCAGCGGACCGCGCCTTTTTGCGCGATGTGCTCGGCTGGCCGTTCGTCGAGGACACCGGTTCCGAGCCAGGCTGGCTCATCTTCAAGGCGCCACCGACGGAGATCGGGGTGCACCCTACCGACGGCGTGCCCGGCGCCGAGCCGTACCTGATGTGCGACGATATCGACGCGACCATAGCGGAGCTGACCGGCAAGGGCGCCGAGGTCACGCCGATCCGGGAGGCCGGCTTCGGCCGACTCGTGCAGATGACTATGCCGAGCGGCGCTCGGCTTGGTCTTTATCAGCCGCATCACCCAGTCGCCTTGGACCTGTAGCGGGCGACCCGGGAACCGGGCCACCCGAGAGGCCTGGGCAGGTTGGAGCCCTGACCGCGGCGGGGCGCAGCCCGTTAGGGGCAAGCCCTGCGTGACGGGAAGCCGAGCGAAGGCGCCATCGGAGAACAAGATCATCGGGTACAAATCGGGTACAACAGAGAACGACCAGCGTCGATAAACGATGTCGGTGACCGAAGCCCCCTACGCAGGTCAGACCAACGATACGTCCGATCGACCCTGATCCATCACTGGGCTGGATGTAAGGGGTTCAAGTCCCCTGGGTTGGGTCAACTTTTGCCGGACTCCCGCCGCCAAAGGCTTCACGCCGACATTGAGATTCGTCCAGCGGCGCTCGAGCAGTCGGCGAACAGGGAGCCCCCGGCCTCCACGCCCAGGCCGTCGCCAGGCCGTCATACGCCGACCAAGGTCCACCAACCATGACTAATGGCGACAGTGTTTCTCCAGGCCGGATTGCTCAGGGACGACGTCCTGCCAGGTCGCAATGATCGCCGACCATTGGGTGTCCAAACGGGAGGCTAGCCGCCGACCCCGACGCTCTGGGATGCCCGGTGCCGGCGAGCCTCCCCCCTTCCCCCGTCACGCGCCAAAGCCACCAGACCGGTAGGCGAGCCCTGCGCGACGGGAGAGGCTCGCCCGCCCTTGACCGGAGTGTCGCCCGGGGTGTAGTAGATGTGCCATGCGAGCGCCAACGCTGCTGCGTCTCTCCGGTATCGCTCTCATGTTGGCCCTTCCCTTGGTGATCGTCGGTGGCCTCCTACACCCCCGAACACATGAACGCGCGGACATCATCAACTCGAGCCAAGCAGTGTCGCACGTGATCTTCGCCGTCGCGTTTGCCCTCGTCCTGCTTGGCCTACCCGGACTGTATGCTGCGCATGCCGACCGTTCCGGAATCGTCGGGCTCGTGGGCTTCGTCGCCATGATGCTGTTCTCCGCATATCATGTGTACCTGCTGCTCTACGAGGCTGGTCCGGTGACTGCCATGACGAACGATGCCGCGGCCGAACGCCTGTTCTCTCCCGGAGGCATCGTCGAGCGGGGAACTCTCCGAACCTGGTTTACGCCGCTGGGCGCCGTCGCGCCGATTATTTACGGCATCGCGCTGTTGCGTGCCCGAGTTCACCCACGCTGGTCGGGATGGCTCGTCATCGCTTTCGTACCTGCGTTCCTCGGATCCGCTGCACTTCTCGAATCCACGCTGCCGCCCGACGCGCGCGAGACGCTTCTCAACTTGCGGTTCACGCCGATCTCGATCGCGGTGTCGTATGCCTTGCTACTCTCGGGCCTCGCGATCCCCGGGTATCAGCTCTGGCGAACGCAGCGGCTGGTGTTCGATCCGCCGTCTGGTCGTCTGTCGACTGAGGCCGTCGAGGCGGCACCGGGCGACTCCGCCATCCTCCGCAGGTCGGGCGAGGGAACTGCGCCGTCTCCGCAGACTTGATGGAAGTGCCTTCACACGCGTCGCATCCGCTGAGACAACGTTACGGTTCGGGTCCACATCAGCCACCACATCGGTGTTCCGTCGTGCCCGATCCTAGGGGACCAACTGGGGACCACACACGGATCACGGCAACGCTCGTCGAGCGTGACCGCCAACGCGGCCCCAGTGTCGGTTCGACATCTTGGCCTGCATAAAGGCCAAACCCAACGTCCTGGGGTCAAGTGCACCTGAGTGTCTAACTGAGTGACTACGGCAGAGTACGTCCGCCGACATCTGCGATCGCACGCGGACCGAATGCCCTTACCAGCGCTGGATAACGTGGGATCAACCGACCGCTATCACTCGTTCGGGACGAAGAGGTCAAACCGCCCGGCCGGGCATTCGAATCAACGTGTTGACGCCAACAGGGATCGGATGTCTTGACCGGAGCAGAGCTCGGCTGGCCGGGACAACCCAGCGCGAGGGGAACCGACATGAAGCTCAGATCAACTTCGTCCGTGGATAGAGGCTTAGACGGCCGTGAAGCGATTGCGGAGCTCGTTGTTGGGGTGGGCCTCGATCACATAGTCGCCGCCTCTTTGGTCGTTTGACAGGAACAGGAAGTGGCTGGTGCTGGGATGGAAGTATTCGAAGACCCCGGGCTCCGGCTCCAGAACTACGAAGCTATTACGAGCTTCATCCCGGTACGGGTGTGCTTCTACGATCTTGTCTCCCGTTGCATCATCATTGGAGACGAAGAGGTAGAATCCGGTCGCAGGGTTATAGAGGCGGAAGCCTCCGTTGCCGTCGCTCTGAGCCTCGAACCTGTTGCGGAACTCGCCGGGATGAGGATGGGCTTCCACGACCTTGTCTGGGCCCTCCATGTCATTGGAGACGAAGAGGAATTGCCCATTGTGCTGGTCGCTGTGCAGCATGAACTGCGCGGGAAACATTGGGAGAGGCATTTCCGTGACTCCTTCTCGTAGGTTCCGTGACGGGCGCGGTTGGAAGTTGGCTCGATGGGTCGAGCCGACAGCACCCTGTCTGTGCCGACAACGTGCGTCCTGTGTTGTCGGGCACGAGGGCAGGCATGCATTCGACACGATCGTTCGTGACTCGCTGAAGAAGCCTTGTCGATTAAGCCGGTGATACGACGCTCGACTCGTGGAGATGGTCCACTTAGCTGCTCACCAGTCAGGTTCTGCGGCTCACCGAACGCATCTACAACGACCTCACTTTACCCTCTCATCCATCAGCCGTTAGAGGGCGCTTTTCGAAGCATTTGCTTGGTTCGTTGCCGCACCTTGCAAGGTCGTTCCGCGCATGCGGGAACAGAGGTCGTTCTGGCGAAGTCAGCGCCTGTTGGCCTGTGACGACGACAGGGAGCCCCCGAAACAACAGGAGGCTCCCTAACTTACGTGGCTCGGACGGCAAACTGCAGGTTGGATCACCGTACGCGAGTCCCATCCAGCCTCGAGGCAGATCTAGGCCCTCGCAGATGCGGACCAGGACGTCGTACGACAAGGCGTGACGGCCGCCGATGATCTCAGAGATCTCGCTCTGCGGCGCTGGACGCCACTACGCGGAGCAGCGACTCCGCCACCTGACAAGGCGGCGGCTCGAAGCTCGATGATCTCGCCCTCTGCCATCGCATGATCCTGTTGGGTTCCAGACTGTCGCCACGGGCGCTGACCTGGGCGGATGCGTCGATGTCCGTCGGCGCTGCGGGATGATCGGGATGTGTGGTTGCGTCCGCTGTACGTGCTCTTCTGCCGGATCGTCGAGGGCTGGCAGCCTGCACGTGGGGCTACCGTGCCGCGTCACGAGAACACGGTCCTGCGCCGGGGCAACCCGAGACCGAGGCTGGACTGGGTCGACCGGTCGCGCTGGCGGCGTTGATTCGCCGGCTGCCGCGGGCGCTGCGATGGCAGAGACTGGGCAGCACGGGCAGCCTGACACAACACGAAAGCGCAGGTCACGGCCAGCACGGGGTTTGACGCGGCATAGGTCACTGGAAGGTCGGGGGATGGTGCCGGTCATGATCCTGTCGTTCGGGTACGGCATCGCGCGCGCCACCAGGTTGCGGTAGTCGCCGTCAGGCCGCCCGCATGGATCTGGAACCAGTCGACCGGCTGTGCTGGCAGCGTTGTCGAGGCTGCTGCCACGGCCTCGCTGGTCCGCGTTCTTCGTCACCCCGGCAACGTTGCTCCGGTGGCACCGCACCCTCGTAGCCTGGCGTTGGACGTATCCAGCCAGGCCGACGGCATTCCCGCTGTGACGTCCTGCACGTGGACACGATCGGCCTCACACGCATCTACGTGCTGTTCGTCACGGAAATCGTCACCCGGCGGGTACACATCCTCAACGCCGCCGCGCACCCGGCCGGGCAATGGTGATCCCAGCAGGCACGCAACCTGGTCATGGACCTCGGCCACCGGGTGGACCAGTTCAAGTTCCTGATCCGTGACCGGGACGCGAAGTTCACCGCCACCTTCAACGCCGTATTCACCTCGGAGGGCATTCGGATCGTGCGCACGCCACCGCAGGCGCCCCGAGCGAACGCCTGCGTGAAACGTTGGGTACGCACCGCCCGACGCGAGTGTCTGGACCAGACACTCATCCGCGGCGAACGCCACCTCCTCGCCACCCTGAGCGAGTACGTCGCCCATTACACCGACCAGCGCCCCACATCAGGGACGAAATCAGCTACCGCCCAACACCGGTCAGGCTCCAGTGGTGCTGCTCGACCCAGCCGCCACCCGAGTACAACGACGCACGATCCTCGGTGGACTCATCAACGAATACTCCCAGGCAGCGTAGCCAAACCGAGTATTCGAGCGGTACAGGCTCGATCGTCCAGCGGCATTCCTTGGTGCCACCTTGCCGGCGTACCCTGTGCATCGCGGCCGACGGCAAACCGACCCAACACGTGCGGGGGCCCGTCGATCACTCGCAGGAGGTCGGATGCCGAATCCGAACGCCGAAGTTTCGATTGTCAGGCGCTTTGACCTGCCCGCCGGGCGGTCGCCCGCTGAAGAGCTGCGCGCGACACGGAGGGTTGATGTTGACCTGGAGAGCGGACGGCGCACGCATCTTGACCCGGCCGACCGACACTCGATCGTCTACGCGCAGGTTCTAGAGACAATGAATCAGCATCGACGCCCCGTTTACCTTGAGATCGATCCGGAGACGTCCGCGATCACGCTTCTTCTCATTCCGTACGTCACGACGGTCCTATCGATTCAGCCGCTGGAGGAAGAGAGGCTGGCCGTCTGGCTCGCACGATCTCATGCCCGTCACGTTTTGCGACGCGATGCCCCGGATTTCGATGAGCTTGAGGCGCGGCTGCGTGAGGCGATGCGAAGCGGAAACCCGGTTATCGTCACGGAGAACGATGCCCACGAGATTATCGACGTCCGCTACCCCACCGGCCCGGCTGACACGGAAGGTGGAACGAGGGTCCCTTTACCTCGTAGAATTGTTGAGCCCAAGCAGCCCTGGTTCGCCTACATCGTCCCTTGGCTGTATTGCATATCCGCAGCCAAGGCTGCTCAGGTCTTTAACGCAATGAGCGCCACAAGCTGCAATCCGTTAACGGCTCCTGCACCATGCATTCCATTCTTGTACCCCTATGAGGGATGCTTCGCACGGGCCCATGAGATGTGCCGTTTAATGATTGAAATGGGCCTGAATCCCGGGAAGGTCTGGATCAAAGGCGACCTGCATGTCGAGACAGATAATGATCCACTATGCTATGTGGACTGGGGCTGGCACGTCGCACCAACCCTGTGCGTTCGTGGTCGGAGATTCCCGCTGACACGGCAGTTGGTGATCGATCCTGCGCTCTTCTCCGCACCGGTTACGAGGTCCACGTGGATGGGTGTGCAAGGTGATCCGAACGCCACCCTCAAGGACACGAGTCATTCAATCTATTTCGATGCCGGCATGACCGGCACCTCCTCCGACCTACTTGATCCAAATTACAGCGAGTGCATTGTGGACTTGGCCATCGGCCGGAGTAATCTATTGATACAGACCAAGAATAATGGCCCGCCACCTTATGCGTGCGGACCGTAGGCTCAGCGTCGAGCGCGGCCTCGCCGGCGGATCGGCCGCGACTACTGGTTGGACGCCATCCAGGCGGCGATCTGTGCGCGCGACCTGTGTTCAGTTGGTCGCGCTCGTCATACGCGGCGACCTCACCAACGAGGTCGGGATCCTCGTGCTGCGCCACCAGATCGCCGTACTTCGGCGCCAGGTCGCCGCCCGGACCTGGAGCCAGCCGATCGGGCTGTGTTGCGGCGTTGACCGGTGCGGGTGTGTCATGGCCCGGTGACAGATCGGGTCGGAAGGGCGGGGTTGGTGGACATCGAGCTGGCGGACGCGGTGGCGGTGGTGCGTGAGGCGCTTCTGGAGGCTGCCCGACGCGGGGTGGTGCAGGAGGTCGGGTTCGCGGTGGGGCCGATCGAGATGGAGTTTGCCGTCGAGTTGCGCGCGGACGCGAGGGCGAACGACTGGATCGAGGCGCTGGCATGAGGCTGTTCCGCCGCAGCGGGCCGTTCGACTTCGTGCGCAACCCTCCGGAGAGAGTCGGCGAGCTCGCCAAGGCCCTCGGTCTCGAGGTCGCGGACATCTGGGGCGGCGAACCGGCGATGGGCTACCTCCCCTCGCCCCCGCGCCGCTACGACGCGGCCCCGCTATCGGACACCGTGCACGACGTGATGCTCTCGTTCGCCTGGGATGAGTATCACGAGCGCCCCATCGACTCGCCGGAGCGGCTGGCCGCCAAGGAGCTCAAGGACTACTCCGTGTTCTTCGTGGCGGGGCATCAGGAGTGCGCGGCGGCGCTCGAGGAACGCTACGGAGCCCCACAGCCGACGCTGCGCGAGTACTGCGTCCGCTACGGCCCGTTCTTCCTGAACGACGCGCGGCCCGAGGGCCGTTTCGGGCTCGGCTGGTACCGGGAGGAACCCGACTGGAACAAGCCGCCGGCCGACTTGGCGGCCGCGGTGGCAGAGGTGCGCGAGCAGGGATTTGCCCGCATCGATCCGCCCGGCTCCGCTCTGGAGGTAGCCCGGCTACTGGGCGATCCCGACCCGGTGGCGCAGAGCACCGACGTCCACCGCTCGACCTGGTCGTTCAGGGTCGGCGACGTCGAGGCGTGCCTGCTCTACGGGGCCTCCGGTGAGAGGGTCGACGCAGGGCCTATCGCGCGCCGGCGCCTCGGCGAGAACGACCGCGTCTGGCGACTGTCGCTAGTGCGCTGACCAGTAACGTTCACCGGGTTTCAGCGTCAGGCGGCATTTGTGCGTGGTCGCCCCCAGCGTTGTTGGCGTTCGCTGCGGATGCGGGCGCGCTCGCGGCGTTGCGCGCGAGACGCGTCGGGGTGGCGGGCGTTGGGATCCCAGATCGGCTGCCGTGCCCACGGGACCGACCTATCCCGTGCGCTCCCATCATCTCCGCGAGTTGACTTCCTTGTGGCGAACGGAGATGGCAGCGGCGATGCGGGCGGCGTCGCGTCCTACTCCGTGGATCTGCTCCGACGACTTTGAGTAGAGGAACTTGAGGCCGACGAAGTAGAGACCCGGTTCGTCCTCGACGATGCCTCGGTTGTGCTTCGGCTCATGCGGGCCGAGCACAGGAAGGTCGATCCACGAGAAGCCGGGGCGGGAACCGGTGCACCACACTACGTTGGCGACATCGAGGCGGCGGTCGTCCTCTAGTTGTGGTAGGCCCTCGACCACCCCGACGGTCCGCGGCACCCGCGCTACTCCTACCGCTGCCAGATCCTTGGGCTTGACCCGAATCAGTGGATCACCGGCGAGCATCTTGGGACGGACCTTCCTACCGATGGGGGTGTCCGTGGTGAGCACCCGATGAAAGATGATCCGCCCGACGAAGGGCAGCAACACCCGTGCCACGGCGCTCGTCGGCCTGAACGGGAGGACTCCAAAGGGCTTTCCCGACAGCCACACCCGATGGGTGTGGGACAGTTCGAGGGCGATCTCAGCCCCCGAGTTGCCCACACCGACCACGAGGGCATCCCCTTCTCGGAGCTGGCCGGGGTTGCGGTAGTCGGCGGCGTGGAGCTGGACGATCCCTGGATCGAGCTCAGAGGCGAATTCGGGCAACCGTGGCTGCTGCCACGACGACATGGCCACCACGACGTTATCGGCTTCGAACCGCCGGTCATCGGCGGTCGCTACGAATTGCTGTCCGTTCCGGGCCAGCCTCTTCACCCTGACTCCGGTCTGCACCGGCAGGTCGAACTCCTTGGCATACCGTTCGAGGTAGTCGGCGAACTCGTCTTTGGTCGGGAGATCCCAGCGATCGCCGGGGTATGACATGCCGGGCAGCCCGTTGAGGAAGTTAGGGGTGAAGAGCCGAAGGGAATCCCACCGGTTCCGCCAGGCGTCGCCCACCCTCTCATTTGCATCGACGATTAGGAAGGGCAGGCCGTGTCGGCTGAGGTGGTACCCGACCGCCAGGCCCGCCTGTCCGCCCCCGATGACGAGGGTGTTCACGTGCTCTTGTCGCTCGTTCATGTCATCTCCTGCTTGGCTGCGCCGACGTTCGAATCGACCACCGGCATCGCGTAGGACCTCCCCCGGCGAAGGAAGCTGTAGGTCTGGACGGCGGCCGAGGCTGTGCAGCCGGGTATGAACCCGACGGCGCTTGCCAGGCGGATCATGGCTTCGACGTTCGGCGGATCTCGCCTTCCATACGTTCATCGTCCGGGCAATCCACCTGGCGGGGAATTGGGAGTTCTCCCCATTCCGCATCCGTTTCCGCGCCCGGGGGCCAGAGGCATGCCGCTCCTGGAGGACGCGCTAGGAGTGACCGGCGGCCGGGGTCGTCGGGAGGTCACCCCACGACACCAGGTCATGCTCCATGGCGAACAGGATGGCCGCGGCCCGGCTGGACACGCCCATCTTCCGGTAGGCGTTCTGGATGTGGCGGTCGGCGGTCTTGGCCGAGATATAGAGGGCGCGGGCCATTTGCTTGGTCTGCAGGCCACGGGACAAGAGACCGACGATCTGGGCTTCCCGCTCAGTCAGCCCGGCCGGGCGCACCACTTGGGGGACGGGTTGGCCGGCTGCCTCCACCACCGCCCGGACCATGTCCGAGTCCAGCCGACCCGCGGCAGCCTCTCCGATCAACTCCTCAGCAGCCTGCTCCGCCGACAGAGGGGCGCGATGGGGCCTCGGCTCCGTCATCGCATGAAATGCGTCGGCAGCGGCGAGGAGCCGGGCGGCCGGCGACAGAGAGGCCGCCGAGACTCCGCGGTGGTAACCACTCCCGTCGAGCCGTTCGTGGTGGTTGCAAGCGATCTCGGTCAAGGAGGCAAGAAACGGGGAGCGAGACAGGACCCGTTCGGTGTGGTAGGGGTGCAGCCTGACCTCCTCCCATTCACTGGCCGAGAGCCGCCCCGGTTTCAGCCAGACGCGCGGAGACACCGCAACCCGCCCCAGATCGTGCAGGTGCGCCGCCCTTCTCACCCGCTCCACGTCGGCGCGGTCGAACCGGCACCACTCAGCCGCGGAGACCGCCAGCCTCGCCACCCCGGCCGAGTGCCCGGAATGAAACGGTGACAACAGGTCGGCGAAGTCACCCATGGCGGCCAGGGCCTGGTCGATCTCCTTTCCCTTAAGTGTCAACCACGGTTTGGGCTCGACGGCCAGGGTCGCTTCCCATGCGGATTCGGGGGCGTCGGCGGCGGCCATCACCTCGGCCGCCTGGACGGCGAATGCCCTGGCGATGTCGGGATCGAAGGCCTTGCCGGCTCGTTCTCGGATCACCTCGACGGCGTGTTCTTCCCCGGCGAGCAGGCGCTGATATGCGGCGTCCCTGGCCACACTGTTGATACGGAGCGGAAGCGGGATTTCGTCGCCTTTGGCGCGACCCAGGACCCCCTTGCCGTCCCATCGCTCAGTCAGGTACGCGAACAGTCGGTAGATCGACGGTGGGAGACCGAGCCTTTGGGCCATCATCTCTGCCACGTCGCAGAGGGCTTCGAAATGGGGTCCCCCCGTGAGGAATCGAGCCGCCTTCGGCAGCCTTCGTGCGATCTCGTAGGCCCGTCGATACGGCGGTAGGCCGGGAGGTTGAACGGCCCGTACGACGCCGCCCAGCATTTGGGTCGTCGACCCGAACTGGACGGGAGTGAGGTTCTCGGTTCTGTTTCCTCCAAAGATCGCGATGGAGATGTCGGCATCCGTGGTGCACCCCGTATATGTAAGGAGGCAGCAGTAATACGTCTGCGACATCGTCTCGGCGTCGACGCCGAGTAGACCCGCCAGCCTTTGTGCCATCAGAGTGGCGTGCAGCCCGTGCTCAAACGGAAAGCCCATCCCCAGGTCCGTCGCCAGGCAGCAGGCCGCGATCACCTCGGCAGCTCGGACCTCCTCGTCGCCGCTCGTGGCCTCCTCCTTCACCCAGTCAAGCGTAGAAGCTGTGATCAGAGATCAGAATGTGGGGGGTTCGAATCCCGTCGGGCGCGCCAGAGGCTGTGCGCTCCAGCGGTCGAGTTGCACATCGTTACCTCAGCGCCTGATGGCGACGCCCAGCTACTGAAGGAAGGGTTCAACATGAACGCAATCGGCGATCTCGGCAGAAACAGCTACTTCCGCGCACCGCCGCGATCGTTGACCTTGGCCAACGGCGCTAAGTGACAGCCTAACCTCTGGACCGTGGTCATAGGCATGGCCATCCACCCTCGCGGCACGCCGAGGCGCGCGTGGCCGGCCCCAGAACCGGAGGGTTCTGGGGCCGGGATCGTTGGTTGGCTCAGGCCACGGTGAGGGCCGTGTCGTCGATCACAAACGAGGTCTGAAGTGATACGTCCTCAACGCCCAGGAACCTCAGGGTGATCGTCTGGCCGGCAAAGGATGCCAGGTTGAACGACTTCTGGCTGTAGCCGGCCGCCTCGTTGAGGTTGCTGTACGTCGCCAGCGTCGTCGTTGTTCCGGTGATGACCTGCACCCTCAACGTGTCGTACGCGATGGTGGTGGTCGTTTCACTCGAGTCGATGTGCAGCCAGAAGGTAAGGGTGTAGGAGGCGCACCCCGACGGCAGCGTCACCGTCTGGCTCAGTGTGTCGGTGTGCGACGTGCCATAGCCGTCCAGCCATGCGTTCCAGTTGCCGGAACGCGGCGGCTGGCCGCTTGAGGCCCACTGTCCTATCACGCCAGAACTGGCCGTCCAGGACGTGTTGCCGGACTCGAAGCCAGGGTTGGCGAGCTTCTGGCCGGGGCTGGCACATCCGCCGCCGCCCCCGGTCACGGTGAGCGAGAACGGCGCTGTGTGCGTGGCCGACGTGCCGGTTCCTGTGATCGTCACCGAGGAGGTTCCGGCCGGAGTCGACGCCGAGGTGGTGATCGTCATCGTGGATGAGCCGCCGGAAGTGACCGACGGCGGGTTGAACGACGCGCTCGCCCCAGCCGGTAGGCCGCTCGCGGAAAGGCTCACGGTCTGGGCGCTGCCCGACGTGGTCGCCGTGCTGACCGTGCTGTTGACCGATCCGCCCGCCGCGGTCGTGCCCGATGTCGGGGAGGCCGAAATGGAGAAGTCGTTCACCGGCGGGGTGCCGTTTACGACGAAGAGCAGCCGGTTCGGTGATCCGGTCCCCGGGTTCGAGATGACGCCGGTCGTGGCGTTGTTGACCAGCGAGTCGCGCACCTGCTGGGGGGCGAACGACGGGTTCTGGGCGAGCACCAGGGCGGCCGCGCCGGTGACGTGGGGCGTCGCCATCGACGTACCGCTGATCGTGTTCGTGGCGGTGTTGCTTGTGTTCCACGCCGAGGTGATCGACGATCCTGGGGCGAAGAGGTCCAGGCAGGTGCCGATGTTCGAGAACGAGGACCGGGCGTCCGTGCTGGTGGTCGAGCCCACTGTGATCGCGTTCGGGACGCGGGCCGGCGACCTGTTGCACGCGTTCGCGCCGTTCTCGTTGCCCGCCGCGACCGCGTAGGTCACCCCGTCGGCGATCGAGTTCGTGACCGCGGTATCGATCGCGGTATCGATGCCACCGCCGAGGCTCATGTTCGCCACCGCCCGCTCACCCGGATCGTGGTCGCCGGTCACCCAGTCGATGCCGGCCACCACCTGCGCGGTGGTGCCGCTGCCGGCATTGTTGAGGACCCGGACGCCGACGAGCGTGACACCCTTGGCTACGCCGAAGGAGGTGCCGCCCACTGTGCCGGCGACATGCGTGCCGTGCCCGTGGCCGTCGTCGGCGCTGCCGCCGTCGATGGCGTCGAAGCCGGTCACCGCTCGGCCGCCGAAGTCGTTGTGGCTAAACCGAATGCCGGTATCGATGATGTACGCACGGATGCCGCTGGCCGTGGTGGGGTAGGTGTAGCTGTTGTTCAGCGGGAGGTTGCGTTGGTCGATGCGATCCAGCCCCCACGACGGTGTGGGTGACTGCGTGGCCGAGATGTCGTATACCCCGTTCTGCTGGACGAACGCTACGGCGGGGTGGGTGGCGAGCCGGCGTGCGGCGGACTCGCTGACCGAGATCTCGAAGCCCTTCAACGCGTAGCGGAACGTATGACCGATCGCGCCGCCGAAGGTTCCGGTGAGATCACGGGCAGTGGCGTCGACACCGTCGCGTTGAAGTGCCGGGGTGCTCTTGAGAACGACGATGTAGCTACCGGCGACGGCGGTAGTTCCAGCCGGACGGATGTCGCCGCCGGGCGCGGCGGAGGCCGTGGACGCGCCCGCGAGGGCGAAAGCGACGAGGGTGGCGGTGGTCAACGCCCCCGCCGCGAACCAGCGGCCGTGTGTGCGTGAGAATGTCATCCCCATTTCCTCCCCTTTGTGTCGAGGTCGTCCGCCCAACGGTGTGTAGCGTTAAACGAACGTCGATATATTGAGGTTAGGGCCTACCAATCTCCATCAACAGATATTGAAGTTCATCTCGATGGCTGGTATACGCCACATCATGGCGGAGGACCACTTGATAGATCCGGTTGGACTGCTGAGCGGCAAAGTCTTCGTACGCCGCCGCCCTCGATCATGGGGAACGCCGCGACCGGAAGGGCATCGTGTCGTTGTTCGTTCAGCCCCGAATGTCGTGCTCGCCAACGTCGTACCCAAGCCACTCGCAGACGGCGTCGGGCAGCGTCCCAATGGCTTGCCTATACCGCCCTTTCATGTCGGATGAAAGGGCTGAGGATCGACGAAGGGGGTACATATGTCGAAAAGACGGATAGGCGCGGCAGTCACCGGGTCAGTCACCCTGGCCTTTATGATCTTCGCGCCGTCGAGCGCGTCGGCGACCGCGACCGGCGAGCAGGTCCGGTACACGGTCGTCGCTGAGGACGGCGTCAGCGCGGCGGCGGCGGCCGCGGCGATCAGTCAGGCCGGCGGGACGATCGTTTCCCGCAACGACGACGTCGGCATGTTCTCGGTCCTGGCGACGAGCGCGTTCGCCCAGGCCGCCATCGACGCGCCGGAACTGATCGGCGCGGCCACTGACCGTGCCATCGGGCAGGTACCCGACGCCGCAGTGGTTCGCGATGCTGTCGAGGAGGAGGGCGCCATCGCGGCGGCCGGCGGCAACGGCGTCGCCGCAGCGGCCGTCGATGCCGACCCGCTCAACAGCCTTCAGTGGAATATGGCCATGGTGCGGGCCGACGCCGCCCACGCGAAGCAGATGGGCAGCCCCGGCGTCACGGTCGGCATCATCGACAGCGGGATCGATGCGAGTCACCCGGATCTCGCGCCCAACCTCGACCTGGCGCTGTCCCGCAACTTCGCGCCCGACAAGCCGGACATCGACGGCCTGTGTGAGGTGCCGAGCTGTCTCGACCCGGTGGGTCAGGACGACAACGGCCACGGATCGCACGTCGCGGGCATCGTCGCCGCGGCCGCGAACGGGCTCGGCGTCGCCGGCGTTGCCCCCAACGTGACACTGGTCGAGATCAAGGGCGGCCAGGACTCCGGCTTCCTCTTCCTCGAACCGGTCGTCAACTCCTTGACGTACGCCGCCGACATCGGGATCGACGTCGTCAACATGTCGTTCTACATCGATCCGTGGCTATACAACTGCACGGCCAACCCGGCCGACTCACCAACGGCACAGGCCGAGCAGCGCGCCATCATCGCGGCGGTCAGCCGGGCGCTGAACTACGCGCACGCTCAAGGCGTCACACTCGTGGGCTCGCTCGGCAACAACCACGAGGATCTCGGGCGCCCGCGTACCGACTTCAGCAGCCCCGACTACCCACCTGGCACGACGTACCCGCGCCCGATCGACAACGCGAGCTGCATCGACCTCCCGGTCGAGGGCCCGCACGTCATCGGCGTGTCGGCGCTTGGTCCGTCGACCGCGAAGGCCGACTACTCGAACTATGGCGTCGAGCAGATCTCCGTGTCGGCTCCGGGCGGGTACTTCCGGGACTTCTTCGGCACGCCGCAGTTCCGCCAGAACGCCAACCAGGTCCTGTCCAGCTATCCCAAGACACGCCTGCAGCAACTGGGACGCGTCGACGAGGCGGGCAACGTGACGCCGGCGGGCGTCGCGGCCGGCACGATCAAGGACTGCAACGCCGCCGGCGTGTGCGGCTACTACCAATACCTCCAGGGCACGTCGATGTCCGGGCCACACGCGGTGGGCGTCGCGGCGCTGATCGTGAGCCGGTTCGGCCAGAAGGACCCGTCACATCCGGGCGTGCGGCTGGACCCGACGAAAGTCGAGAGCCTGCTGCTCCGTACGGCGGCCGAGCACGCGTGTCCCGAGCCGAGGCTGTTCAGCTATGCCAACGTGGGCCGGTCGGCGGAGTTCGACGCGCTCTGCGAGGGAGATCTTGATTTCAACGGTTTCTACGGATACGGCATCGTCGATGCGTACGCCGCGGTGACCGCGCCACCCGCGTGGGAGGAACTCCCGTAGGGCGTTCAACCCGAGCGCAGCGCAACTGAGGTAGTGGCCTCCTTGGCGTGAGGCCACTACCTCAAGGCGCACTTCCCCGCGGGTAATCAGAACGACACACTTCCGAGTCTCAGTACAGATATAGAGCGGGTGTAGCCCAGAGGGCATATCCCTGAATGGATATGCCCTCTTCCCCTTCTCCGCGTGACATCGCGGGCGCGACCCAGCTCAGCCGAGCCAGGCCTGCAGACGCGAGAATGCCTTGCCGGTGAACGTGTCGACGACCGGCTGCTCGGCCGAGAAACCGTCCTCCCAGCCCTGCTCGTACAGCACCATTACCACCGCGCCGGTTCGCACAACGGAGACCAGGCGGACGTCATCCCCGCCGGTCGGGTTGCCGCTGACATCGCGCGTCGGGTATCGCTGTTCGAGGAGGACCGAATCGTCGCCGCGTGTCGTGCCCGGCAGGATGCGATTTCGGTAGGTGGTGCCGCCCCGCTCTTCCGTCGGGCAGGCGGTCACGGCGTCGCGCAACTGCCGCATGAACTGGTCGGCGCCGTCCTGTTTGTACGTCGTGATCGTCTCGTCGAACGTCCCATCGGGGACGGTCCCGGGGTCAGCCTTACTGGCCCAGTACGTGATGTGCGTGGTCTTGCGCGCCTGCACGAGGGAGTCGCTGGCGTAGCGCGCCTCGCACAACCGCGGCAGCATGTTGTCACTCGCCCGCTCAACTGGCGCCTCATTGCCGTTCGTGTCGGCAAGCTGCAGGAATGCGCTGGCGGGGATCACGTTCGGGACCTTAGGCGCGGAGGTGCCCGCCGTAGGTGCCATGGACGCGGATGCACTGGTGCTTGACCCGGTGCCGGGTTCGACATTCGTGCCGGGCGCGGTGAGTAGCCACCGACCGCCGAAGGCGACAGCACCCACGAGAGCGGCGACCACGACGGCGCCCGCGGCGATGCCGATCCGGCTGCGGCGGTCGCCCCTGCGGCGCAGGGCTTCCGGTGTGTCGTGCATGACGGAATCGGCCTCCTGGCTCAAGGATGCGTACATCTGCCTGAAGTCATTCATCGTTGCCCCCCTGCGACAGACTCACGATGGACGTCCCGGTCAGCGCCGCCAAGAGGCCCGCGCGCCCACGTGACAGCCAAGACTTCACCGTGTTGACGGCCACACCCGCCTCGGCGGCGATCTCCGCGACGGGCAGATCCAACAGGTAGTGCAGGGCGAGCGCCTGCCGGTGCGCCACGGGAAGTCCGCGAAGGGCGGCGGTGAGCATGACCGCGTCTTCGCTCGGCGGTCGTGCCGGCTCGTGAGGCCCCGAACGCAGCAGCGCCGCACGCCATCGGCCGATTCGGCGCCACCGGTCGGTCGCCAGGCGAGTGACGACCAGGCGCACCCACGCCTCCGGTTGGGGATGTTCGGCCACCGTTCGCCATCGCTGCCAGGCACGGGTGTACGCCTCCTGGACCAGATCCTCCGCCTCGGCCAGGTCACCAGTCACCGCGTACGCGTACCGCATCAGCCGCCCGGACGTGGCCCGGTAGAACTCGTCGAATTTGTCCGCGTCGCGCATTTCCATCTGCTTCCGTCCTCGTCCGCGGGTCCTTTCCCCACAAACGGACGGCGGTGGCTCCAGGTTGCAGCCTTCTCTGTCGGCCGCGCGACCGTCCAGCTGAGTCAGTGGGGGCTGGCGGACTCAGAATCTCAAGCCGCGACCGTTCGGGGATCAAGCGCTCGGTCACGCTGGCGTCACCCGGGTCCGGTGGTCCTTGGCGAGGCCATGAAGCGGGCACGGCTGCCTGGGTTCCCGGGGACACAGGACCCACATATCCGACGCCGTCGCCTGGTAAAGGCGGTACGGGGCCGGCGCTGTCACCTCCTCTCGTTTCACCGGTGTTGCGCCTCGACCGTCGCGCCGGGGATAGGCCTGCAGCGCACGGTCGAGGTCGTCGCCCGACAGTTCCCGGGCCTCCCCGACGGCGTATACGGCGCGGCCGTGGTACGGCGCGACGGTTGAGTCGAAGATGACCATGCTCACCCGCGGGCGCTGGGCGATGTGGCGCGAGTGTCGGGCGTCGGTGGCGGAGAGCCAATGGAACTCCCCGTCGCCCGTCGGGGCAAAGTAGACCGGGGAGGTCCACGGGTGGCCGTCCGGGTCGGCCGTGCCCAGGGTCAGGTAGAGATTCGCGTCGATAATGGCCCGCGCGTGGGCCGCGAGGTCGTCGTGTGTCATGGAGGAAGCATCGCCGATGGCAGATCTTGCGACTGTGGGACTCCTCACTAGGTGGGGCGGTGCACACCGAGCGAAAGCGAGACGCGAATCACGAACACGGGGGTCGTGGGTCAGCCACGGAAGATCACTGCCCGGCAAGAAATCGTGTGAGCCGCGTCACGTGGGCAAATCGGGCGGCTCGATACGGCACGATTGTCGACCCACTACCCTGCGCGACTGCAAATCGGTCGACGGGGACGCACATGCAGGTATTTCCCCAGGTGGCGGCCCCGTTAGGGATCATGCGACTCAACGAGATGCGATAGCGGTGTGTTACCAAGGTGTGCCGGCTCAACCCCGCCGGCCGCTCCGACCCCGGTAACGCCGAGTCCTGCCCACCGTGGCGGCGCGCCCCGAGTACCAGGTGGCAAAAGGGCAGGAGCGGGGGAACCTTCCGCCGGCGCCGGACCTCCGGCGCCTTGGGGTGAAGCCGGACAACCGGCCGGGCAGCCTTCGCGCCCGAACCCGACAGCTCACCTCGCAGGCGTCCCGAAGGGACAGCTGTGCCTCGACAGAGCCCGCTCGGCAGGAGTCCGAGCCCTAGCCGATACATCACAACAGACGAACAGATTCGACGCGGCCGACACGCGGCCTGCCGTGCACGGATACGTCGGCGATGGCGATTCGCCGCGATCGTCGGCGCTGGGCCACTCCTGATCGCCGGTGCCGCGTTGGCGGCGCCAATCATGGGTTCGGGCCAAATCCAATACAACGTCGTCGCGCCGGTCACAGTTCAGGCGCTGGGCATGGACACGATCGCCCCGGACGTGGGCCAGGTCGTCACCGCCGGCGCCAAAGTGGTGGCCGAGCGCAGCCAGACGTTCGACTACGTGGTTCTGGCGGTGCGCGACCAGGCTGGTAACGTCGTCGATTTCCCGGGCTCGCCTCATTGGACGCTCGGCACGACGCAGCAGGAGTACAGGTCGAGTCGGGCGTTTGCCAAGGCCGGCACCTACACGTACTGGTTCGCCTATAAGCAGCGCGGTACCTGGATCAACCTGAGCCCGAAGGCGACGTTCACGGTGGCGGAGGCCGACGCCGGGACCGAATCACCGAGCCCGACCGCATCCACCCCGACGGCGTCGCCCTCGTCGACACCAACCGACACCGCGTCGTCGCCGACACCGACCAGCACGACGCCGTCTCCCCCCACCGGAGCCCCGGCGCCGCTCGGCGTGGCCGGCACCTGGACCTACAAGTTTGGTGACGAGTTCAGCGGGCCTATCGCGTGGGGAACAAAGTGGGCCGACAGCTCAAGTGCCGAGGCGGACAACGGCCACGGCAACCTGGGCAACCAGCAGCTCGAGTGGAACCACCGAAACAACTGCTCGACGGCCGACGGCCTGCTCACCATCACCGCAAAGCCGGACAGCATCACCAGCCCTTCCGGCCAGCACTACAACTGGTCGAGCTGCCTCCTCACCAGTTCGCCGAGCTACGCCTTCCGATACGGCTACATCGAGTTTCGGGCGCAGCTGCCCGGGCCAAAGGGTTTCTGGCCGGCGTTCTGGACCTGGCAGGCGGCGGGCAACAACCAGTGGACCGAGACCGATGTGTTCGAGTTCTACTCGGACAACCACTCACGGTTGTACCTCACGCAGCACAGCGGTGCCGGCGGTGGCATCGCCTATGATTCGCCATTTGACCCCACCACTGGCTTCCACACCTACGGCGCGGACATCCGGCCGGACGGCACCCGGTTCTATGTGGACGGACATCTCGTCTACACCGCCCCCGGAGTCAGCACTGGGATGACGAACATCATCATCGATAACTTCGTCTATTCCAAGATCCCACCGGCTCCGGGCACGACCGGCGTCATGAAGGTCGACTACGTGCGCGCCTGGCAGCACTGAGCCTGACCTGCGGGAGCGCCACCGGCCCCGGTCCCCACGTGAGGGGGCCGGGGCCTCGGCCATTCGGACCCCCGTCGCGCTGAGTCGTTGCGCTGAGTCGTCGTGCGAACTCGAATAACCTGGGTGCGAACGTGACAAACCATCGGGGCGGGGAGGGCCGGTGACCGGGGCGCGGGGCACGCGGAGTGCACGTCCGCGGCGACTCGCCGTCTTGATCACGGCGTCCGCCACGATCCTCCTCGCGGGGATCGGCGGCTGTACCGTGCCATCGGGTGGGGACCCGACTGAGCCTCAACCGGGACAGGCACGGGCGGTGCCCTTGGGTGCGTTTCTTGGCCCCGGTGCGGATGGCGTAGGCGCCATCGCCGCCTTCGAGTCGTGGCTGGGTGTCGCCGTCACCGTCGGCCACACCTACCTGCCGGGTGGAACATGGGCGGACGTGGAGGGACCCGATTGGGTGCTCGACCCGTGGTCGGCCTGGCGGACCGCGCGACCCGACCGGATGCTCGTTCTCAACGTCCCGATGCTGGCACCAAACGAGCCTGCGCTGGGTGACACCGAGGTGGCGAGGCTGCTGCGGCAGGGAGCTGATGGCGCGTACGACGGGCATTTCCGCACGCTCGCCGAGAGGCTAGTCGCTCGGGGTGCGACGGACACGGTCATCGTGCTCGGCTGGGAGATGAATGGAACGAGCTTCAGTAGCCGGTGCGGGCCGAATCCGCTCGCCTGGAAGCAGTACTGGCGACGCATCGTCACCACCATGCGCGCAGTGCCCGGGCACCGATTTCGCTTCGACTTCACCCCGGTCCGTGGCACCCAGGCGATTCCGTGGTCGCAGTGCTATCCGGGCGACGAGGTCGTTGACATCGTCGGACTGGACTCCTACGACATGCACCCCGGCCGGACCTTCGCCGACTTCGTTGACCAACCGTACGGGCTGCGGGCCCAGGCCGACTTCGCCGAGGCACACGCCAAGCCGATGTCGTACCCCGAGTGGGGTCTCTTCGAATACGGCGACAACGTGGACTACCTGCGCGGGATGTACACCTGGTTCAGCACGCACAACGTGGCCTACCAGACGGTCACCGACTACTGCCCCCACGGCGTGTGGCGTTGCTCGGTCAATCCGGCCTCCGGCGAGGCCTACCGGCGGCTGTTCGGGGTCACGGGGCCCAGCCCCCGACGTGGGCGGTAACCCCGGCAAGGACCTCATGAGTGCGTCGGACGTCGGCCGTGGCCGCGGCGTACCACGCACCGACCGCGCCCTCCGCACGGGCCGCGTCGCGCCGGCACAAGCGGTAGCCGACCGCCTCGGCTAGCGCGGCCGTGTCGCCGGCCGGTACGAGTGCACCAGCGCCGGCCGGGAGCTCCTCGGCGATGCCGGGAATGTTGCTACCTACGACAGGACAGCCGACAGCGAGCGCCTCAAGCAGTGTCAGTGGCAGGCCTTCCCACCGCGACGGCAGGACTACGACGTCAGCCGCGGCATACCACGGCCGAACGTCGTCCACCGCGCCCGCGAGAATCACGCCAGAGGAGGCCAGGCGCCGTAGCTGTCCGCCTAGCTCCCCACCCCCGAGAATGGCCAGTCGCGCGTCAGGGCGCCGAGCGGACACCGCTGGCCAGGCCGCGAGCAGCACGTCCTGACCCTTCTGCCGGGTGACACGACCTACACATACGGCCAGAGGAACGTCTCGCGGTATGCCAACCCGGTCCCGAGCGGAGAGCCTGTCGCGCTCCCCGGCCGGCTGGAACTTCTCCAGGTCCACACCGTTACGTGCGACCGCGTAGCGCCCGCGCAGCCCGTGATCGCGCCCTTGCCGGGCTTCGCCCTCTCCGACGCAGACAAACATCGTGGTCCAACGCGCGGCCGCCCGTTCCCACGCCAACGCCGCCCCGACGAGTCCGCGCTGCGCGGCCAGCCAGGACCAGCCATGCGGCTGGAATAGTGTTGGCAGCTGGCCATGTGCGGCCAATCGTCCCGCCATGCCGGCCTTCGACGAGTGCACGTGAAGCACGTCGGGGCTGATCCGCCCCAGGATCTGGTGTAGCTCGAGCCACTCTGGCAAAACGTGAGCGCCGGGCTGGCGGCGGGCCTCCCACGCCATTCGGGGTATGCCCAGCCGCCGGAGGTCGGCGGCGAGACGCCCCCGGTCGGGGCAGGCGACGACGACGCCCCAGCCCCTGCCCGCCTGGTCGGCGCAGAGTTCGGTTACGTACGTCGCCACTCCGGAGTCGGTCGGTTGGCTCACATGGAGGACTGTTGGCATGCCCAGATCCGTGGTTTCCTCATGACCAGCCGACTCGCCAGCCAGGGTCGTCTGGCGGGCCGAGTGTTTCCAGGTAATCGGTTTCCAGCTGTGAAGCTGTGGGGACGGGCGCCTTGCCGGTCACGTTCGTGACTGGACGGACCGGCGAGTTGTTCGTCGGCCGCTTCGGGCCGGCTGTGATCGGATTGGCCGGGGCTGGCCGGGTCCGCGCGCGACCCGTGCCAGCCAGAACCAGGAGTCCCCCGAGAAGAAGACCGGCTGCGGTGCCCACCGCGACGTCCAGAATCGGACGTGGCGAGGCGGGGTCAGTGGGCGGGTCCGCGGCACTGAGCAGAACGAGATTGATCCGCGTATCCGCGCTTTGTCGTTTCGCCATGCCGATCAGGCCGCCGGCCATCGCGTTGGCGAGCTCGGCGGCGTGCGCGGCAGTGTTGGCCGAACCGGCGATCTCGATGACCGGGGCGTCCGGCGACGTGGACGTCTGCACCTGGCGCCGGAGTTCGGCCGGTGAGACCTCGCCTCGGCTCGCGCCAGCGGGTGCGTTCACGACGTCGCCCTGGGGCACGATCTTGGCGAAGGTCTGCGCATAGCTCACCGCGGCCGCGCTGTTTCCAGGATCCCGGGCGATTGCGATGACGTATGCCCGCGCGACGTATGTCGGATCGACCAGCAAGACGTATCCATAGCCGGCCACGGCGCCGAGCGCGGCGAGCAGTGCCACGATCTTCCATCGGGGGATGAGTTTGGTCAGGATCTCTGTGCTCGCCATGCTCGGCTCCTCTGTGAAACGGTTCGGATGTTCGGCCCGGTGGAACGGATAACCCGCGCGTAGAGTGCGTCGATCCGTCCGGCCAGCCGGGTAATGTCGTAGTGATCGAGCGCCGGCGGCGGCGGCAGTCGCCGCGATCGTTCCCGCGCCGCGGTGGCGATTGCGAGCCCAAAAGCCTCTGGGCTTGCCGGCAACTTTCGCGCGCCGGGTGCCGCGTACGAGGGCAGTTCGTCTAGTGCCGGGCAGTCTGTGTAGAGCACGGGTAGACCGGCGGCCAAACCTTCGATGACCACAAGGCCGAAGGTCTCGGCCAATGACGGCACGACAAGGATGTCCATTGCGGACAGCAAGCCGGCCACGTCGTTTGACTCGCCGGTGAACGTCGACTCGACGCCGAGCCTGCGGGCCAGCTCGATCAACGCCGAGTGCGCGGGGCCCTCACCCACGATGAGTGCCCTCGCCCCGGGCTGACCGCGCAGCGCACGCAGCACGAGGTCGACCCGCTTGCCCGGCACCAGGCGCGCCACGGACCCCACCACGAACTGGTCGGGCCCGATACCTAGCTGAGCGCGAATGTGCGCGCGCCGCGTTGGGTCGAAGCGATACTCGCGAGCATCGATGCCGTTGGGTATCACCTCGACGCGTGAACGGGGAACTCCCCATGCGGCCAGGCGGCGGGCAATCGTCCCCGACACCGCAATGGTGGCGTCGCCCAACCGTTCGGTGGCCAGGTACATTGCTCGGATCCCAGGGGAGAGGCGGCGACCCTCGATGGTCCGTTCGCCCAGCGAGTGCTCGGTGGCCACGGCATGCCGGACCCCGGCCAGCCGCGAGGCGACCCGTCCATACACGCAGGCCCGGTAGAGGTGGGTGTGGACCACATCGAAGCGGCCGGCGCGAATGAGGCGTACCAACCGAGGCAGCGCGGCCAGGTCAGTGTTGCTACGCATCCCGATCTCGTGCACGGCGATGCCATCGGCTTGGATCGCCCGGGCCACGCTGCCCGGGTTGGTCAGCGCCGCGACCTCGGCCACGTTCTGCTGGTGCCGCAGCAACAGGCGCAGCTGAAGCTCGGCGCCGCCCGAGGCGAGCCCGGTGATGACATGGAGCACCCTCACGGCTCTCCCCACGTCAGCCGGTGCCGGAGCTGCTTCGCATACAGCCGCGGGGTTCCGTCGCGCTCACCGACGTAGGTACGTGGCATGGCGTACCGGTCGCGCCTTGCGTGCTGCCATGTGGCGACCGCGTAGTCGTACCCGGCCGTCCGGGCCGCTGCGGCGGCGGAGTCCGACAGCGCGCCGTACGGATAGCAGAAGCCACGAACCGGCTCACCGAGCAGATCCTCCAGGATCACTCTGCTGTGCTCGACCTCAAGACCGACAACGTCGGCGCGGGCATCCGCCAACGCACGGTGCCCCAGCCCGTGCGAGCCGATCTCGACGCCGAGTCGCGCCGCTTCGCGTACCTCATCAGCGGTCATCAGGGCCTTGCGAGGTCCCTCATCCCAGTCGTTATGGCCACCGAGCTTGCCGGCCACCACGAACGCCGTCGCGGTGAATCCGTGCTCAGCGAGCACCGGGGCGACGTGCGTAGTGAAGTCGGCGTAGCCGTCGTCGAAGGTGAGGCCCACCAGCCCTGCGGTAGAGCCGCAGTCGGCTGCATCAAGCAGCTGACGCATCGAGGTGCCGCGCAGCCGGCGTCGCTGCAGCCAACGCATCTGACGCGCGAAGCGGGCCGGCGAGATGGTGATCATATTCGGGTCGGCATCCCGGCGGGCGACTGAGTGATACATCAGCACGAACGGGACCCATCTCAGCTCACTGTGCATGGCGTGTCCATCGGATCAGGGTGCCCAGCCGACGGGTCTCCTCGGCGCCGGTCAACGCGCCGAGCAACAGAAACACGCCAGCAACCGCGATCGCACCGGTCGTGGCCACGACCAGTGCCGGAACGTCCTCCATCAAACGACCGACCAGCCAGCCGGCAAGGCCGGCGGCACCCGCGAGGAGAACCAGCCGGGCCACCGGGATGCCAACGGCACGCATCGACACCGCAGTCATCCCGCGGCGCAGGCCGCCTAGCATGAGCCCCGCAGTCAGGCTGATGCCGGCCGCATTGCCGGCCGCGATGGCCACACCATGCCATACCGGCAGGAGGACGACACTGATGACAGCCGTCGCCGCGAGCCCGGCCGCCATGACGAGCGCCGGGTACCAGATCGACCGTCGGTCGGAGAAATACGACCGAATCATGACGGCTACCCCGGCCTGGGCAAGGAGACCGAATGCATATGCCCGCATGATGGCGGCCGTCGAGGATGTGTCGGCGGACGTGAAATTGCCATGTTCGAAGAGGATCTCGATGATGGGCTCTGCGAACGCGATGACGTACGCCGATGCCGGCAGCACCACCGCGCTGACCAGCCGCAGGTCCCACTCCATGCGTTTGCGGCTGCCGGTTTCGTCACCCGCCGCCATGCTGCGAGCGAGCATCGGGAATGTGACGGTCGCGAGCATGATGGACAGCCCCGCCGGCACCTGCGCCACCTTCTGCGCGTAGTTCAGGTGTGAGATCGTGCCCGCGGACAGCTCTGAGCCGAGAAAGCGCTCGATGAAGACCTGCGCATGACGGATCACGGTGAACGCCGCGATCGGAATGAAGGCACCGAGCGCCACATGTGGCCGCACGACCAGACGCCCGCCGGGCTCCAAATGGCGGAGGAAACTCGGAAGTTGCACGACGACCATGAGGGCGCTGCCCACGGCGACGCCAACCGCCGCGCTCATGACGCCGAGCCGTGTGTGTAGCAGGATGATTGAGGCCAGGATGCCGGCGTTGTAGGCGACGTAGATGGAAGTCGCCCAGCCGAAGCGATGGAGCGAGCGCAACGCGGCTCCGAGGTAGCCGGCAATGCCGAACGTCAGGACGGTGATGGCGGTGAACCTCGTACAGCGCACCGCGAGCGCCGGATCGGCGAGACCGGGCGCGAGCAGGCGAACCAGCACCGGGGCGGCGAGCGCGATCACGCCGGCGCTTACCGCGAGTAGGGCTACGATCCGCGGAAGGGTGGCGCGGACCACGGCGGAGAGTCCGGCGTGGTCGGCTAGGGCGCGAACGAAGATCGGGATCAGCAGGAAGGCCATCGCACCTTCGATGAGCAAGGGAGAGGCAGTCTCCGGAACCGTCCACGCGACGAGGAAGGCGTCCGTCTCTCCGGTGGCCCCGAAGAACCGCGCCAACAGCAGATCGCGGAGTAGACCGAGCAGCAGGCCCATGACCGTCAGCCCGGTGGCGAGCATTGTCGCGCGTGCGATGAGGCCGGTGGTCGCCTCCGCGACCCGCCCGGGCGGTTGGTCGGTCATGCCGCGCTGGTTGGTCACGTCGCGCTGGTTGGTCATTCCGCGTTCCTTTTGTCCGCGGCGGGAGGTGGTTGAACGGCCCACCATAGGGCGACCCCGAACAGCACAGACATCATCACAGTGGACTGTCCTCCTATGTCGCCGAACAGGAATACCACCAGAGTTCTCGTGATAATGCCGACCGCGGCGACGCTGATCATCCGTCCGTCCGGAAGGCGCCCGTCCGGCGGGCCGGTCCCGTCGCGCGCCTGCCACGTGCGCCGTACCGTCATGACGGCGACACCGAGCAACAGACTGCCGAACGCGATGAGGCCGACGACACCCTGCTCGCTGAGGACCAGTAGGTACATGTTGTGCGGGGTAAGCAACGGTTCGCGCTGGAAGCCAACCGTCGGGTCGAGGACATCGCTCCCGGACGACAGGCTCAGCGGTGCGTACGAATCCCGGTAGGCGGCGAACTGCTTCAAGCCGACACCGGTGAACGGGTGATCCTGCCAGATTCCCACCGCCGCGTGCCAAAGGTCGAACCTGCCCTGGACCGAACGGTCGGGCGTGGTGGTAGAGGAGCCGATCGTGGCTAGTCGGGCACCGACTCCGTTCGTACCCGCGCCGAAGACGCCCGCCAGCACTATCGCGGCGGCGGCACCGAACACCGCAGACCGCACCGCGAGCCGTGGACTGGCTGCGATCAGCATGACTGCCACCGCGATTGCGCTGGCGAGGACAGCGCCCCGACTCAACGACAGCAACAGAGGTACGATCAGCAAAGCAGCGATCGCCAGTAGCAGGAGACGGACCCGCCCCCGCAGGACGATGGCGAGGCCCAGCGCCACGATGATGCCGTAACCAACGACGGTGGCCAACCCCAAGATATCCAGAGCGCCGAAGGTGCCCACCGCGCGGACGCTATGGCTTGCGAAGGAGGCACCCGTGCCGGTGAGATATTGCCGTGTGCCCACCGCTCCCTCGAAGAGCGCGGCAGCCAGGACGGCCGCACAGACCAGCCGGAGGTCGCGCCGGTCGCGGAGCGAAAGCACCACGGCGACCGGCACGACGACGAACACCTGCAGGTAGCGCACGAAGCCAGACACACTGCCCACCGGATCGTGGGATACAACCGTCGCCGCGGCAAAGCCGACAACGGCCGCGCCGACCGCGACCCACAGCCGGTTTCGAGGCAACCGTTCGCCCGCGAATGCGCGGATGCCGGCACCGACGACGAGCGCGACCGATCCGAGGTCGCCCGGCGTGACATGTACTGACGCGGAGACGTCCTTGTTGTCCGACGGCACGCAGACGAGCAGCACCGTCAACGCGACCAGCCCGGCCGGCCACGCGGGACTGCTAAGTGTCTTGCGCGATCCAAGTGTCATGCGCGATCCGGTCGGCACCCGAGGCGAGCTGAGGCGCGAACTGGGAGGGCTGACCGCCGACGGTGGCACGGTTCACCCTCCCCGCATGCCCAGGACCGAGGCAAACGTCCGGGTAATAATCTTGATGTCCTGCCACAGCGACCAGTGTTCTATGTAGTAGTTATCGAAACGTACTCTGTCCTCGATGGACGTATCACCACGAAGGTCGTGGATCTGTGCCCATCCGGTGACTCCAGCGGGCACACGCAGTCGTGCGTGGTACCTGTGGTGACGGCGTGCGAACTGAGCGACGTAGGTTGGCTGCTCCGGCCGCGGACCGACCAGGCTCATGTGGCCGCACATGACGTTCCATAGCTGAGGGAGTTCGTCCAGTGAACTGCGGCGCAAGAACGCGCCAATCGGGCCCATCCGGTCCTCATCGACGACACTCCAGGCTGTGGGCATGCCGTCTGGGTGCGGTTTGAGGGTACGGAACTTCACCAGCAGGAAGGGACGGCCGTCGAGTCCGATCCGCACCTGCCGGAACAGGACGCCCGGCCCGAGCTCCCAGCGTAGGAGGAGCGCGAGGGCCACGATCAATGGACTTACCAACGCAAGTACCGTCGCGGCGAACGCGATGTCGAAGAGACGCTTGACCGTCCATGTGCCATTGCGGAAGGGTGCCCGTCGCAGCCGCAGCAACTGCAGCCCCCATACGTGCTCTACCGCCGAGGAAGGGTCGATGCCAAGTTCGAACAGGCGTGGAACCACGTGCACCTCGCAATCCAGGCGGTCACAGGCACGCAGCACATCGACGAGCTCGGCGTCGCGCATCTGGCAGAACGAGACGACGATGTCGTTGACCCGATTCTCGACAACCAGCCTCGGTAGGTCAGTGACGTCGCCAAGCATCGGTGCGGGCAGTCGCTCTGGCCGGGCCGGCGGGGCCACGTCGACGAAGCCGACCGGCCGGAGGCCGTGCTCAGGGTGGTCCGACAGATGTCGGGCGATCTTTGCCCCGACCGGCCCCGTACCGACAACCACCGCCGAGCGCGAGAACCGGCCGCGGGCTTGGTTGAGACGTAGCACGCGGAAGCCCACGCCTCGGCCCAGGACCGCGACGACCACGTACGCCGTGGCGGTGACGAGCGGGCCGGCGCCGCCCGGGATTCCTTCGCCGCTCACCGGGAGCCCGACGGCGGTCGTGACGGCGGCGATGATGATGCCGCGTGCCGCGAGCGACGGGGCGTCATCCAACGCAGAGGGGGACAGCCGCCTCGAACGATGTCGCTCGAGTAGGTCGACACCGATCGCCGCCACCAGAAAGGCGACCGCGCCGGCGGCCGACCCGCCCGCACTGCGGACTGCGCAGAGCGCGGCCACCGAGTCGATCAGGATTACCACCGCCGTTTGTGGATCCAAGCGGCGAAGCTGTGTGTCCTTGCCGGTACCTCGTCGACTGTGAGCGCCATTCAGGCGCCCGGTCTCCTCTTTGGCACTAGCTGGGACCTGGAGTCCCTGTGTGGGCGTCGGGGCGCTCACATGGGCCATGGGTGGACTCCTAACGTGATCAGTCGTTTCACAGCGACAGGACGAAAGGGACTCCAGCGACGCGGCGGGAAGGAAATACGCCTCCGGGGCGGGGCGCGATCGGAAGCGGGCTAATACCAAGGCTTATGGCATTAGACCAAGCTCGTGCAGCTGTATCTTTGTCTTTCGTCATCTCGTACTGCGTGGATCGGTCATACCAACGCTTCCGTTCTCAATGCGGCCACACCCGCGAGCCGAAATCGCGACCAGACGCCGCGTGAGCACGCGTGCGGCGAAGTCGGCTCCCCACACGAAGCGCATCGCAGGACCGAACGTCGACGCGACGAACGGTCCGATGAAGTAGAGACCTGGCACCGACGACTCGAAGTCGGCATCCACTTTCGGCGCCCCGACGCACGTCTGGACCTGTAACCTCACGGAAGGCCCAAGAAAGGGCAGTCGCGCTACGTCTGGGCGGTATCCGGTCGCCGCGAGGACGTGCTCAGCGACCACATCCACCACACGCGCATCAAGGGTACGCGCGCGTAGTCGGACCCCACCGTCGATGGTCTCGGCGGCGATCGTTGTGTGTCCTAGGAGTACCTCACAACCCTCCTCCAACCGCGGACGCAGCCACCACGCTCCGGCCGGTCCGAGCGACGTCCGTGCCCGGCGAATCCGTTCACGTGTCGGAAGGTATCGGAACAGGGCGGGATGGTTGCTGTAGAACCAGGTCGCCCAGCCCGAGCCGAGGGCTGCCGTTGGCTCACGAACGCGCCGAGCGAGTGGGCGGTCCGGACGCAGCGGCTTACCATTCCAATCCAGTTCCGGCCCGCGGGCCATGACTCGCACTCGGGCGCCGCGCTCGCGGAGAAGCGCCGCGGATTCCAGAGCGGACTGACCGGCGCCGACGACCACGACATCACGCCCACGAAAGACGCCGAGGTCGATGTGGTCCGAGCTGTGCGAAACGGCGGCGGAAGGAAGCCCAGTGAGGACTCGGGGCACATGGGCG
Organism: Micromonosporaceae bacterium; assembly: GCA_045403155.1. Lineage (GTDB taxonomy): Bacteria > Actinomycetota > Actinomycetes > Mycobacteriales > Micromonosporaceae > JAXIPB01. The sequence goes on along the minus strand of JAXIPB010000099.1, from coordinate 17,164 downwards.
AAGTGCTGCACACCAGTCGCCACAACCACGCGGCGGGCGCGCGCCCGGTCGCCGTCGACGAGTGAGATCTCGAAGCCCCCGTGGTCGCGAGTGACATCGGCGACCAGCACCGGTTCGACGTCGGGCGCCTGGGCGCGCTGGAACCACTCGCCGTACTCAACGAAGGTGCCGAGCGAGACTGGGGGTCCCCGGTCGACATACGCGCGATTTGTGGCGTGGCAGAACGCCGCGAGGCTGTCGGCATGAGCCGGGTCGGAGAGGCTCGAGGCGAACGCCTCGGATTTGAGCAGCATGCCGTCGGGCATGTGGGCGCGCCAGAAGCCCATCGGGTGGCCGAAGACGCGTCGCGATACCCCGGCGTCGTCGAGGTGCGCCGCGAGAGACAACCCGTACGGGCCGGCTCCGATAATCGCCACGTCAACGGTGCTATTCACCAATACCTCCTAGCACGGTGTGCTCACAATGTCGTCTGACCGCTCGCGACCGCGTGTCGTCGGAGTCGGGCGCGACCCGGGCGGTATAGCGGAGATTCCGGGCTCGGCCGCCGGGTGCGCCCGTCGTGGCTCGACCGCACTACGCGCCACGCGAGCCGGACGCACATCAGGCCGAACGGTACGAGATCGTCTCGCGCGAACCACGCGATCTCGTCCACCTCGCGCACGGAGCTCGCCCAGCTCCGTAGGTCGAGCTCTCCGCGGCGGATGTGGACAAATGCGGCAAGTATGTCGTAGTTCTCGACAAGGAAGCGCCGTTCCTGAACAGGCGCTTGGTCTGGAAGCGGCTGACCGGTCAGGTCTAGATAGGCCGCACGCGCGACATCCAGGCGGCCCGAATCCTCGAACAGCCGGAACTGCGCACCAAGTCGGGGGTTGAAGTCGAGCAGCTTGTAGCGCTCGTCCCGCGAGTCCCACCGCAGGTCCAGATCTACCAGGCCGCGGTAGCCCAGGTCACCCAGCAGCCGCTCGACCTCGCCGGCCAGGCGATCGTTGACCGCCGTGCGGCCCAACGTCATGATCCCGGCGTGCGGCGGGTAGGAACGCAGCTTGATCCCGGTGAATCCCGGGCGGCAGATGGAGCGGTCGTCGCAGTAGGCGTGGAAGAACCAGTCGGCGTGACGGCCGCCGGGCACGAACTCCTGTAAAACCAACGGATCGTCGGCGGCGGCCACGGGCGACGGGAAGAGGGCGGCCAGCTCTTCGCGGGTTCTCACGATCGTCGTGCTACGCCGCTGCGTCCCAGGCGCACGCCGCCACGGGCGGGCGAGCTTCGCGAACACCGGGAGGCCAACGCGGTCGACGAAGTCGAGCGCTTCATCGAGCGACGTGCGTAGCGTGGTCTCGGGGTGAGAAAACCCACGCTCGCGGCACAGTTCGACGAGCGAGTCCTTGCCCACCAGTCGCCGTGGTAATGAGCGGGCCGGTGCCGAGAACAGGAACATTCCGCGGAGCGGTTCGCCATGCTCAGCGAGAAAGATGGCACCCGCGTCATCGGTGGGTATGATCACCGATGGCCGGCCGATCCGCTCGGCAAGGCGGGTGAGCCCCGCCCGGACGCGCTCAGGATCGTCACACCCCGGGTTCCATTTCCAGCGCCCTTGCACGTACCTTGAGGCGGCCGCTGGTGCTAACGCGTCCTCGTGCACCACGTGCACGGGCACCCCCATGCGACCGAACGAGCGGATCACACCGAGTCCGCCGTGATGGAAGACGTTGCGATCGAGCTTGAGGACAACGACCGGGGTTGAGGTGTCAACGCGCCAGTGCCCGTCGGACGTCATCGGCAAACCCCCCGGCACAATGACAAGTTCATGATCATGCCTATCAACGGCGCCTCTCACATGCCCCATCACGTGGAAGGTCTCCGTAGATACTCGACCACATTGCCCGCGACCAGGGGGCCCTTTCCGCAGTGGTTACACAGAATTCAATCTCTGATTCACAAGTCGACGAATGAGACTGATGAGGAGGCTGTCGACTCCACGGCCGACGACGCTACCGATCATCGGCCAGCTGCTTCGCCATGTGCGCTGCGCGGGACGCAGCGGGTGCGGCGCGCACCTTCGATCGACGGGAAGTTCGGCGGAGAGTGGCCGGCCTCGTCATCCAATCCCGCATTTTGGATCGGGTTCGAGGACGGCGGATGACCAATAGCCCTGCTCAGCAGCGTGCCGACGCCCGAATACGACTGCGTTCACGGCGATCAATGTCGACGTACTCGCCGTTCCGAGTCGACAATGGCACAATCAAAGTGCGGCCGTGCCCAGCGAGTCGCCAGGATCATCAACGACGACGGTCCAAGCTATGAGGCGCTCATTATTCGCGCGACACTGCGACACTGCGACACTGCGACACATGTGCGGACTTGTCGGATGGAAGGTCTGGCGTGGGCACACCTGCGTACTCCAATATCGTCCAAGGAACCAAACAGATCTCCTCCATCGCGACCCTCGCCGACGAACCCGGAGGTCTGACCTGCAGCGTTGATGTCGCCAAGCGATGGGCGAAATATCAGCGTGGCCGCACCGTCATACGTGGTTATCCAAGCTTCGAGGAGGCGGCAACCTCCGTGCACGACGGAGACAACGACGCGCTCCTGGTTCCGAGTGCCTACGCAGGCATCGCTCGGTTCTTCTTCGATAGCGAGCTTATCGCCATCCGGAGCTTCATCGCCAGGCTTCCTGACTTTGTACTCGCGATACGGGAATCAGAGCGAATAGAGGACGTCGAAGTGATCTTTCACCATCCGTCCATCGAGACACTGGTCGACCGCGCGGGTGTGGGTGATGTCAGACGAGTCGTCACCTCATCCAATAGTAGGGCCGCCCAACTCGTTAAGGAGTCGGCAGTCTCGGCGGCGGCGGTCACGAACTCCTTGAGCGCCGACGGCTATGGTCTGCGGACCTTGCAGGCGCTGTCGAGGGGCACACCGATGAGCTTCAACGTGTTCAGGAAGGTATGAAGGGACACTCAATGCAGGACCAACTTAGAACGGCAATCGTGGTGAGCAAGGCCCTCAGTCCAGGTGAGGTGGCCAACGGGGTCGCCGTGGTGATGGGCCAGCTTGCCCAGATGCGGAGGGAAATATATGGAGCGCACGATCTGGTTGACGCGGACGGCATCGTGCACGCATCAATCTCCTACAACGTTGTGATTTTGACCGGCCGTCAGGGTCAGATCATGAAATCGACACAGCTCGCCAAGGAACTCGGCCTCAACTACTGCGTCTTCGGGAATAAGGGCCGAGGGCTGAGTAACAATTTTCCCGAGTACGTCGAGCTGGTCCAGAGTTCTCCGTCGGACTCGCTTGACATTATCGTGACTGGGATGACTGGCAACGATGAGACGGTCCGGACCGCGACGAAAGGGCTAAGCCTCTATTCGCCCACCGTCAGCCCAGCGGGATGACCGATTCCGTATCGCGAATCGGAGTGGTCTGGACGGAGTCGGTGACGGCCGCCTCGTATGGCCCTGATCAGGCGAATTACCGGTCGGCGATCCTGGAGCAATATAGGGCGTACGTCGAAATGGCGGACCGCGTAAGCGCGCGACGCGGCTCGACCAATACGTTCTTCCTGTCGCTCAATACCGCCATCCTCGCGTTGCTTGGATCCGTGGGTTCCGCATGGGTGAATTTCTCACCGTGGGTGCTGCTGCTTTCTGCGGTCGGCCTCGTCGGACAATGCGTGGCGTGGTATTACATTGTCCGATCCTACCGCCAGCTGAGCGCAGCGAAATTTCTTGTGATAGGCGCGTTAGAGGAGCGGCTGCCGTGTGCTCCGTGGCAGGCGGAATGGTCGGTGCTCGGCTACGGACGGAGACGATCGACGTACTGGCCACTGTCGCGCCTGGAGCAGTGGGTCCCAATGCTATTTGCGACCATCTATATTCTTGGTTACGCGATGCTTGCGCCACATGGGTGAGTACAGGCTTGACGCCACACTTCGCAACGAGCTCTTTGAGATCCTGGGACCCAGTCTCGTCGATCCAACCGAACGGCGCGCCATCGTCTGGGTCGCGACCGAATCCGACCGGGGGCTTATTGAAGGGCTCGATTGGGAAGGGCCTCCGGAAGTCCTCCTGATCCGCTTGCTGGAGCGCCTGGATCCGTCACCTAACCTGCCCACGATCCTGGATGAGCTGCTGAGCTCGGCCGAGCCCAAGCTCGACCCGCCCACGCGTGACCGCGCCACCCGACTTCGACAACGCCTGACACGCATGGTGGCCCTAACTCCCGCAGACGAGCCGCATGCTGAGCAAGACCAGGCGGGACCAGTCCACTTCCGCGTCTTCATTAGTTCACCGGCCGACGTGGCGGATGAGCGCGCTGTTGCGGCCCAGGTCGTCGAGCACCTTGCCTATGACCCGCTGGTCCGAGGATGGGTGACAACTGAGGTCGTCGCCTGGGATCGGCCGACGGCGGTACCGCTTCTGGCCGGGGACACCCCACAGGCATCGATCGACGTGGCCGCGCTCACGCCCGAGGCCTGCGACGCAGTCCTGGTTATCCTTTGGTCCAGAATTGGGACCCGGCTGAAGCAACGATCAGACGTCGATTACCCGGCCGAGTCGGGCACCGAGTTCGAGTACCGCCGCGCCACGGCCGCCTTCGGAGCATTCGGCACTCCGGCCGTTATCGTATATAACCGGACGGAGCCGGCATGGGTCCAGCTCGGCTCGTCCGATCTGGACGATCGTCGCGATCAATGGGCCGCTGTGCGCGCATTCATCACCGGTATCACCGGCGGAAACGGTGGCCCACCGGGCGGCGTCAACACCTACTCCTCCACGGACGAGTTTCGAGCGCTGGTCGAGTTCCACCTCCGCGAGTTGATCAGACGTCGCTACGGCCGCGCGCGCGCCTCTGCGTCGCATGGAACACAGTCCACCGAAGCTACGGAGTTGGTCATTCCGGTTCCGTACCCCGGGTTGCGTCCCTTCGACACCGACGACTCTGTGGTGTTTTTCGGCCGAGGCATTGAGGTCGATGAGCTGGTCGAGCGACTGGCGGCCGCGGACGGTCGGTTCGTCGCCATCGTTGGCGCGAGCGGAAGCGGAAAGTCGTCCCTTGTGTCAGCGGGCTTACTTCCCCGCCTCTCCCATGATGCGATACATGGCAGCTCAGGTTGGCGAGTCGTTCGGACGACACCCGACAAGTTCGGACTCGGCAATCCATTCATAGCGCTGGGCATCGCGATTGACAGCGATGGCTTCGACGGCAAACGTGACGGTGGAGAGTGGCGTGCGAGCGAACTCGTGTTGCGCATCAGAGCCGCGGAATCTCGCGCCGGGGCAACGTCGACCCTACTCATCATTGATCAATTTGAGGAACTATTCACGTCGGTCGACCCGACGGCGGCTTTCCCGTACATAGACCAGGTTCTCGAACTGTTGGCGGAAGGTTCGTCCCGCGTCGTTCTGACGATTCGCAGTGACTTCTACAACCGGTGCCTCGAACACACCGGTCTCGCCGCGGCGCTTCGTCGCGGGTCGTTTCCGCTCAGCGCGCCGGGGCTCGCTTCCCTGTATCAAATGATCACGAGACCGGCCGAGAAGGCCGGCATCGACCTTGAGCGAGGCTTAGCAGAGCGAATTCTGAACGACACCGGGGTTCACACGGGTGCGCTCGCTCTCATGGCCTTCACATTGAGTGAACTGCTAGCCACAGCGTCGGGGGCCGTGCTTCGACACGAGCAGTACGACCGCCTCGGCGGTGTGCAGGGCGCGGTCGGAGCGCGTGCGGCCGCCGCATTCGACGCCCTCGATCCCGAGGCGCAAGGTGAGCTTTCCGTGGTCTTCAGGCACCTCATCACGGTGAACGACGACGGTGCGCCGACCCGGCAGCGCGGGCGACCGTCGCATTGGAGCGGGAACCTCGCCGCGCAGGGGCGGTTCATCCAAGCCTTCGTTGACGCCCGCCTTCTCGTAAGCGGGCTCGACGCCGAGGGACACGTGACCGTCGAGGTAGCGCACGAGGCGTTGTTTCAGTCGTGGCCACGTCTGGCGACGTGGATCGATGACGTACGCGACGACCTGAGGATCGTTCGAGAGGTTGAGCGCGCGGCGCTGGAGTGGGCGAGGCACACCAACGACCGGGCCTACCTATGGACGGAGGAACGCATGTCGCCCGCCCGAACGGCGGTCGAGCGACTCGGCCCCACGGGTGTCGAACCCGATGTGGCAGCAACCATCATCGAGTTCCTGACCCCGGAGGTCGAACGCCTGGCCGCCGAGTTGGTGGTGCGAGGCGTCAGCCACTCGCGCCGGGCGTTGATCGGCGAACGATTGGCTGAACTCGGTGACACCAGGCCCGGCGTCGGTGTGGCGGACGGCGTGCCGGCTCTCGAATGGTGCCCCGTCCCAGGCGGGGTTGTGCGACTCGATGGACTCTCGGAGAACTTCGGCGTCACTGATTTCCACATCGCCAAGTACCCGATTACCAGCGCGCAGTATGAGGCATTCGTCGCCGCCGATGACGGGTACCACAACCTGGACTGGTGGGACGGCATGCCCAGGAGGGCGGTTCCCCCCGAGGCGTATCGCCGGCTGCCGAACCACCCGATGGAGAGTCTGAACTGGTACGAGGCGGTGGCCTTCTGCAGGTGGCTCACCCACCGACTCGGATTCGTCGTGCGCCTTCCAACAGAGGTCGAATGGCAGATCGCGGCCAACGGGGCCGACTCTGGACGACTGTTCCCGTGGGGGAGCGAGTGGGACGACGATCGGGCCAACACGCAGGAGAGTGGGCTCGGACGAACTGTGGCCGTCGGGATGTATCCCCTGGGTGCCGCGCCTTGCGGCGCCCAGGATCTGATGGGGAACGTTTGGGAGTGGTGCCTCAACGAGTCCGACGATCCACTGTCTACGATCATCGAGGAGGCTGAGCAGCGTGCGGTGCGCGGTGGTTGCTGGTTTCATGCAGCAGGCTATTGCATCACGAGCTTCCGGAATGTCGCCTGGGACTATGCCGCGCCGCGGACTCAGTTGCGCGGGTTCCGGGTTGCCCGGCCCGCTCACCAGGCCAAGTGATCAACTGGTTGAGCGATGCAGTTCGAGGAAGCGATAACTCAGCAGGCCCTGGATGAGCGCCCACTGCAGCGCGTTGCCTCCGACCAACGCCTGCCAGTAGTCGCCGGCGGGACGAAAGGCGCGGCCCAAGGTCACCAAAACGCTGACCCAACGGTCGCGCGGTCGGCGCAGCTCGAGCCCGGGAGTCAGGTCGAGGTCGCGCACCAGGTCCAACCCGTGCTCCGCGGCCAGCAGGCGCACCTGATCAACGGTGAGCAAGGAGCCAACCCGCCAGCCCGTCCGGAACTCCTCCAGCCGGCGGGCGGCCCGCGTCGAGACGGGCGGGGCGGCCGAGGTGAGAAAGTCGTCGCAAATGAGGAGTCTTCCCCCGGGGCGGAGGGTGCGGGCGGCTTCGCGGAAGTATCGGTCGGCGTCGCGGCCGTGGAGGAACGCCTCGATGGAGAAGGTCAGATCGGACACGCCGGCCAAGTCCGAAGGTAGTGCGAGGTAATCTCCCTCGCGGCAGCGTATGTGCGCGCCGGCCCCAGCCTCGGCGACCAGGTTGGCCGCACGGGACGCCTGCACCGGGCTGATGGTGATCCCCTCGCCGACCAAGTCAATGCGGCCGGCCAGGTACAGCAGGCTGGCGCCCAGCCCGCAGCCCAGATCGACGATGGTCGGTTTGGTCACGTCGGCCGGCAACGCCGCGAGAATGAGCTCGTCGACGAAGTGAAAGGCCGCCACGCGGGTCGCCACGCCCGGTCCCCAGACTGCGCGATGGAGGGATGCGCCGCCCTGCCCGAGCCGCTCGAAGGCTGCGGCGTTCGTGTCGTAGAAGCGCCGTACCAGAATGGCGTGCCCGTCTGCATCGGCCACGGAGGTCACGGCCGCCCACTCTATTTCATCCGGGTCGCGGTGCCGGTGGCGGCCTTCGCGGAACGGGCGGGATCGGTCGCATCTCCGACAAAAGTCGATGCCGTCGATGGATGTGGATAGCATGCGGTGACTCTGTGGGAGATACGTGAGGCGGGGGTATGAAGCCGCTGGGTGCCAACGACCCGAACGCGGTCGCCTCGTACAAGCTTCTCGGCGTGCTCGGCGGCGGCGGCATGGGCCGTGTCTACCTGGCCGAATCGCGCATTGGTCGGCGTGTGGCAATCAAGATCATCCGATCGGACCTCGCCGAGGATCCGGCGTTCCGGCGGCGATTCGAACGCGAGGTCACCGCCGCGAGGACCGTGAGCCCGCTCTATACCGCGGCCGTGGTGGACGCCGATACAGCCGCGGCCGCGCCCTGGCTCGCCACGACGTACATCGATGGGCCCAGCCTGTCAGAGCTGGTCGCGACCGACGGCCCGCTCGCACCGGGCGCTGTGCTCACCCTCGCCGCCGGGTTGGCCGAGGCGCTTGCGTCGATCCACCACGTCGGCCTTGTGCACCGCGACCTCAAGCCGGGCAACGTCATTCTCGACGACTCGGGACCGCACATCATCGACTTCGGCATCGCCCTCAGTCCGGGCGCGACGAGGATAACCGCGAACCTGGTGATGGGGACTCCGTCGTATATCGCCCCGGAGGTCATTCATGGCGAGGAGCCCGGCCGTCCGAGCGATGTGTTCGCCCTCGGAGCGACGCTCGTCTTTGCCTCGTCGGGAAAGCCGCTGGTCACGGACGGGAGTGTCCACGCACAGATGCTGCAGATCGCGGCGGGCCGGTTCGATTTGGGCCAAGTACCGAAGGAGCTGCGACCACTTATCGTCCGGTGCACGAGCGCCAACCCGAATCACCGTCCCACCGCGGAGGAGCTAGCGCGCATTCTGGTCGCGTCGGGGGTCGCCAAGCCGTCGCCCGGTTGGTATTCGAGTCCGGCACCAGCACCACGGGTCGACCTCGCGGCGCTGCCGTCGCCGGGGCTGTCCCGCCGCCGCCTGCTCGTCGTCGGCGGGGCCGCCGGCCTCGTGGCGGCCGGTGCGGGTGCGGCCGCGTGGGCCGGTGTGTTCGCCGGCGGTCCTGCCCCGACCGGTGGATCACGGCCGCCGGTTACCGGCTCGCCCCAGCTGCCGACGGCGGACGCGCCCGCCCCGTCCGGCCCCGGGGCGATCGTGTGGCAGGCACGGTCGGGCGTCACGCCGTTGGCACGGTCTCCGTCGGGCCGGCAGTCACCCACGCGCATCATCGTCGATCGAGACGAGCGATTGATCGCCGCGAACGGATCCCGCGTATTCGCCGTAGGCGTTGACGGCCGAGAGCGGTGGGACGAGACGCTGCCGACCGGGCTGGTCAACTTGTGGCCGTGGGGGGATGCGGTTCTCGTCACGGACTCCCGACGGTTGTGGCTGCTTGATTCACAGACCGGCGAACAGCGGTTCGTCGTCGACGCGGCGGGCACCGAGGAGAACGACTCCCGCGGCGACAACCCGGACAGGCTGCCGGTCCAGATCGGCGGCGTCGCGCTCTCCGCGAGTGTCGCGTTTGTCGGCCTGGGCACGGCGACCATCGCCCTCGACCGCTCCGGCCGTCGACTATGGCGAAGGGCCCGACCGAACGCGAGAAACGGTGTGCGCCCGCCCGCGGGCGTTCCGGTAGCCACTCGCGGTCGATGGCTCGTCACGCACGACCCGTCCGGCTCGGTCGTCGACCTCGGGCTACGCGATGTTGGCGACGGGCACCTGCAGTGGTTGGTCCAGTACGAGCCGGCGGCGGCGACGCCGGCACCGCCCGGCCCACCCGGACCGCCGGATCCGTCGGGCCCGCCGGGCGGTCCCGGCGGTCCGCCGACCGACGAGGCATGGTTCAGGTCCGAGGGCCGCATCGGTCGCGCCCACGTTGTCGTCCGGGAGGTCCAGGAGGTCCGCGTCGTCACCCTGTCCAAGGGAGCGACGGCGTGGCGGCAGGTTTCGCAGACGCCAGTCGCAGGTATGGAGCTCGTCGGCGACACGGTCCTGATCGCGGCCGACCGGCTGCGGGCGTACGCGGTTGCCACGGGCGCGGAACTCTGGCAGGTCGACCTGCGTGGTGCCCGCGTCGTCGTCGCGCCTGGAGGGCGCAGCGTCGTCGCGGCGAGCGAGCAGGGTATAGCTGCCGTCGACCTCACCGGCGAGACGCTGTGGCAACGGCCGTATCCGGATGTTGTGCGCGACACCGTCGTGGATCGCATCACCGCAGAGGGCGACGCGGCCTACATCACGTTCCAGCCGAAGGGCGAGCAGCGCGAACCACTTGACATCGACGTCCTCGCTGTGGCCCTTGACTCACCAGGGCAGAGCGCGTCGCCGTCTGCGGCACAGTCCACGGCCTGATCGCCCAATCTGACCGCCACAATCCGATCGCCCAATCTGATCGCCACAGCCTGATTTACCACAGCCTGAGCGCGACCAGGACCCCAGCCTGGTTGGCCGGGGTCCTGGCGCGGAGCCTTCGCCGAGTGGCTTAGGCGCGCGGATTAGCTGATTGGTGATGTGCCGGCGTAGCTGATCGTGGCCTGCTCGTCGGACTGGGCCGGGCTACAGGTCGTGGCGGCGCCGGTGTAGTTGGGATTGGTGCTGGTGAACGTCACCTTCCATGAGTACGTTCCGGCGTCAACGGCCGTCGGCGTGGTGGTCATCGCCGTCCCGTTGGCGGCCAGGTTGACGGACTCGCTGTAGACGACGCTTCCGGTGCAGTCGGACGAGGGGTAGAGCTGGAACAGCACCGAACCAGTCGGGTTTACCGGCGCCGGGCACACTCGACACCTTTGCTTGATCGCTTGCTCGTGGCCCGAGCGCGCCCGGGCCACTTACGCGGCATGGTCGTAACAGATTGTCAGCAAGTGGCCGGCATGAAATCTCGCTGAACAACGCGTGTCTAGCTGGCGTCATCTGTTGTGTGCAGATATCGCCTGTCCGCAAGCCGACAGATTGAACAGTGGGTGAACGCCACCCGACCGCATGCCGTCGAATCAGATCGCCGGCTCGCTGTCCGCGCGCGGCATCCGGACGGCCGCAAGCTGCGTGCCCTGAGCCACGACGCGGTCGCGGCTGTCCCAGATCTCGCAGACCTGGTCCACAAGGTTTCCCGCGAGCAGCCGAGCATGCTGGCGAACCCGCAGCGGACCGGGCGCGGGCAAGGCGCGAACGTAGACGGTCAGTTCGAGCGTCGGAACCCAACCGATGCTGCCCAGCGTCAGCGTCGCCGGTGGGAAGGAGTCGATCGCGTACAGCAGGCTGACGGGGTCGAACGGCGTGCCGTCGGCAAAGCTCAACCAGCCCCGGACCTCGCCGGAGCCGGCGCCGGTCGGCCCCCGTAACGATGCCCGGTCGAGGCGCTGCTCGACCCGACCGAGCATCTCGACCCTGACGCCAGACCCGGGCGGCTCGATCGGGCTGACGGGGCAGGTTTCGGCCGGCGCTACCTGCGTCGGCGGGGAGTGGACCCAGTGGGCCTCGACAGCCTCAGCCATGCGACCAACGGTGAAGAGTGCCTCGACGCGGGGCCGGTCGTCCTGGCTGAGGCGGGCGCGCAATTGGCTCGCGGACCGACCTTGGCGCAGCCGCTCAACGACCACGGCGGCCGGACCGATCTTGGGCGGCGAGAGGTAGACGGCGCTGGCCGAGAGCGGGTGGGGGTGTGCGCCTTGGTCATCGGCGGCAATGGCAGCGCGAGCCAGAATGGCGAGCAGGTAGCCGCCGTGAGGATTCCCGCTGACAGTCCACTCCGGATCTAGATTAGCGGTATACCGACCGTCGCCGCCGCCGAGAGCGGTGGCTTCCTCAAATCCAGCCAAACGTCGGCTCCCTCAAACCAGGCGGCGACCCCCGATCACTCTACGTCCCTGGTCGGGCCGAGCGGGCCCGCCAGGTGGGCGAGGTCCCTCCCTCATTCAGTGCAAATCGGGGGTCGCGGCCCGGGCGCGGTACTCGCTCGCCTTGTGCCGATTGCCGCAGCGCTGCATCGAGCACCAGCGCCGCCGACCCGGCCTGGACGTGTCGAGGTAGACGAGGTAACAGTTGGTGCCTTCGCATCTCCGCACCCGGTCGCGAATCGGGCGACCGAGCGTGCGAACGGCGTCGCGGGCGATCTCGGCGACCATCTCGCGGCCGGTGAGCGGGCCACGCCAGCCGCTCGAGCCGGTGTCGGGGTCGATCCGGGGTACGGGTGCCGGCCCGGCGGCGTATCTGTTGACGGTCTCGATGTCTGCCCGAATCGGCTCGCCGCCGGTCGCGATTGCAAAGGCGGCACTCCAGATCGCCTCGCGGAGGCGCTTGAGCGCGCGCAGGTCGGCCGCAGTCGTCTCGGCGCGTCGCTGCAGTCGGCTCTCGGCGGCCCACCGGTCGACGTCGGCCGGCTCGTGCAGCGACTCGAACCGGGCCCACTCGCCCTCGCCGCCGGTTGCGGTCAGTTCGAGGCTGAGGCTGCCCCCGTCAAACTCGAAGACCTGCCCGTCGGGATGGTGTAGCCTGAGCGTCATGTAACCACTATAATCGGTTACGGAGGTGATCACGATGTCCGATCTGACCAAGGAACTCCTCGACCAGGAGCGGGCGCTGTGGGACGCCAACCTCGCCGGGGACGGTGCCTACTTCGCGAAGGCGCTGCGCGACGACGCACTCGCTGTCTCGCCATGGGGGGTGCTGGATCGAGACGCCGCGGTGGCGGGGGTGAACGCCAATCGCATCCCGTACACCGCGTATCGCCTGGCCGATCTGGTGGCGTTGCCGCTCGGCCCGGACGCGGGACTGCTGACCTACCGAGCCGAGGTGGACGGGACCAACGACGGTGCGTCGTTCACCCACACGGTCTACGCCACATCGACGTACGTGCGCGAGAACGGCCGCTGGCTTAGCGCGTTCCACCAGCAGACGTTGATCGCATGACCGTGGCCGAGCGCGTCGCCATCGACTAGTGGCCCCGGAATGCCTCCTCGAGCCACCACGCGCCATGCGACGAGCGGACCTTCGCGTCGACGACGAGAGGCGCATCGCGTGGGCGGTCGAGCCAGGACCGAACACCGTCAAGGTCGGAGGGTTTTCTCACCGTCAGGGCGTGGCACCCGAACCCGCGGCCGATCGCCGCGATGTCCGTGTCCGGGAAGGTCACAAGGTCGAGCGGGTGCCCGTCGGGTCCAAAGTGGTGGACCTCGGCGCCGTACGCCGCGTCGTTGTACACGACGATGAGGATGGGAAGGCCGAGGCGCACAACGGTCGCCAGCTCAGCGACCGACATGAGGAAACCGCCGTCGCCGAGCGCCGCCACCGTGAGCCGGTCGGGGCGGGCCACGGCCGCGCCCACCGCGCTCGCGAGGCCGAGCCCGATGGACTGGTACGCCTGAGTGAAGACGCAGCCCGCGACATCCGGAATCGACAGCAGCATCGCCGGATATCCCATGAAGTTGCCGGAATCGATCGCGACCGTTCGTTCCGCCGGCACCAGATCGTCGAGCGCGATGGTAAGCGTACGCGGATCGATCCGACCCCGATCGGATTCATCTACATACGACACATCACGCCATCTGACCTCGGCGGCGATGCGCGATGCAAGCTCGGCCGACCTTGCGCCATCCTGGCGCCATTCACGCCCGGCGAGCGCAGCCTCAACTGCCACGGCGACCTGGACGACGTCACCCGGCACGCCCAGGTTTACCGCGCGGTTCACGCCCACCGCGGAGGGGTCCCGATCGACCTGGACCACGACAGCGTCGGGCGAGATCAGCCGACCGTGGCGAGTGGTCCACATGTTCAATGTGGAGCCCCATGCGACAACAAAGTCGGCCTCGCCGATGAGCGACGCGGCAAGTGGTGAGGCGAAGCCACCCGAGACGTCCAAGTTCCACGGATCGCCGGTGAATAGTCCCTTCCCGGCCATGGATACAGCCAGAAGCGCCCCGCAGCGGTCGGCGAGTCGAGTGATCGCGGCGCGCGCGGCGTCCGCCGGCTGTCGCGCCGCACCCCGACCCGCGATGAACAGCGGGCGTTGGGCGCGGGTGAGGGCTTCGGCCAGTGCCAGGCACTCCTCCCTGGGGAGAGCCTGCGGTGCGACCGCGGGTGCGACGTCCGAGCGCTCCGTGGGCGCGGGCGGCGTCGGTTGCGCCTGAATGTCGAGGGGCAGGCCGACAATCACGGTCTCATTCGCCGACTGCGCTCGCCGGTACGCGTCGGCGACGTCTTCAAGGGCGGTCGACGCACTGCGCAACCGCAGAAAGGTGGCCCCCACCGCGGCGGCGATCGCGGCGAGATCAATGTGGAAGTTCGAGCGCGGGTTCGGTGCCTCCGGCGCCAGGACGACGAGCGCCGTCGTGCTCTTGGCCGCCTCGGTGATCCCGGTGATCGCGTTCGTGACGCCTGGGCCCTGATGGACGGAGAGCACGCCCACGCGCCCCGAGACCCGGGCGTAGGCGTCGGCCATCGTGGCCGCGCCGCCCTCATGCGACGCGGCCACAAACCGAGCGCCGCCGGCGACCATCGCGTTGGTCACGTGGAAGTTGCCGGAGCCGACTACACCAAACACGTGACTCGCTCCGAGTTCGGCCAGCAGCCGGCCGACCGCCTCCGCCACCAGCATCGGTCAGCGCTCCACCAGGGCGAGGATCCGTGCTGGACTCCCCGATCCGGTCACGATCGGCAGCGGCGCGACAACCATGGCCGCGCCGCTCGGCGGCAGCTGGCCGAGATTCTGCAGCTGGGTGAGCCCGTACTTGCCGTGACCGAGGAGGAAGGAGTGGCATGGGAACGGCGGCTCGAACGAGTGCGCGGCGCCCGCGTCAGTGCCGACCGTCTCCACGCCGACTCCCAGAATTGGCGCCTCCTCGGCCAGCCACGCTGCACACTGCGCCGAGATCCCCGGGGTGTGACCCTCGTTGATAAAGGCGGTGTCGTCGTTCGAGCGGGCATCCCAGCCGGTTCGGTACAGCAGCCATCCGCCCTCGGGCAGCGCGCTGTGCGTGGCCTCCCAGGCCTTGATGTGCTCGATCTCGAGAAGGAAGTCCGGGTCAGCGGCCGCCTCGGAGGTGAAGTCCAGGACGACGGCGGGCGCGATCAGGTGGGTGACTGGAACCTGCGACACATCGGCCGCGTCCCGGCCGGTGACCCAGTGGATCGGCGCGTCGAAGTGGGTGCCCGTGTGTTCCCCGGTGGCGATGTTGTTCCAGTACCAGGCGGGGCCGCGCTCGTCGTACCGGCTGATCTCGGTTAGTGAGAAGCGCGCGGTCTGGCCGAAGGGCTCAGGAAGCCCGATGACCGGCGTCTGGGCGGATAGCGGAGCAGTCAGGTCGACGATCTGGACGCGGCCACCGGCGACGGCTTGGACGAGTTCGATCAGGAGTCCCATGCGCCGACGCTAGGCCCGCTTGTGGTGCCAATCAAGCGGAGACCTAGCTACCGCGGGTCGATCGGGTCGGCAGCGACCACGCCGATCGTGACCTCCGTGTCATGGCGTTTCGATCAGCCGCGCTCTGCGGCGACCTGCTGGCGGACCGCGGGCGCGACCTCCTCGGCGAACCGGGCGAGCTGATCGGACCCCTCGGCCCAGAGCACGAATGTGTCGAAGCCGTAGCCCACGGCCAGATCGGTGAGCTCGTCCGTCCACTGCGCCACCGGTCCTCGAAAGGGTCCCTCGGACGCACCGTCCAGAATGGCCCCGTTGACGTTGAGGATCCGCCGGATTTCGCGAGGGTCGCGGCCCGCGTCCGCGGCCTCGGCGTCGAGGAGCGTGACCATCTCGATGAGTTGCCCAGTGTCGCCGCGGAAGGAGGGGATCCATCCGTCGGCGGCGCGTGCGGTGACTCGAAGCGCCCTAGGCCCGAACACGCCGAGCCATATGCCGATCGACCTTTGCGGCACTGGCCCGGAGTGGGCGCCTGCGAGGCGGTAGAGCTCCCCGTCGACTCGCAGGTTGCGCTTGCCGCTCCAAACGGCCCGGATCACCGCGATCGCCTCGTCCAACGCGGTCAACGCTTCGCGCGGCGTGCGGCGGGGGCCACCGTACGCCTCGATAGCGTCCCAGAAGCCGCCCGCGCCGAGTCCTAGGTCGAATCGTCCGTCGCTGAGCAGATCCAGGCTCGCGGCGGACTTGGCCATAATGGCCGGCGGGCGCAGCGGAAGGTTGGCGACGTCCGGGAACACATGCACCCTGGACGTGGCCGCCAGAATCATGCTCATCAGTACAAAGGTGTCCACGAACCGGCGCTGGTACGGATGATCCTGGATGGCGATGTAGTCGAGCCCTCGCCGCTCCACCTCCCGCGCGGTCTCGATCAGCGGATCGTCGGCGTTCGGGATCAGGAAATAACCGAAGCGCACCTCGCGTCCGAAGTCGGCCATGACGCAAGGCTAAACCGCAGGCTGGACGTGAGATTGTTGCGGTGGACTACGGGTCGGCGTGCGGAGGAGCCGTGTCGTCGCGTCTGGTGTTCGGCCCGGTGAACGGTTGGGATGGTCCAAGCTCGTAGAGCGTGCCGTTCGGCCGGTAGACGCGCACTTCGCCGGTGGTGGGGTCGAGGTCGATCCGCCAGTGTCCTTCGTGGACTCTCGAATGATGATAGCGGCACAGAATCAGGAGTTCATCGACGTCGGTGTGGCCGCCTAGGTACCACGGTATGAGGTGGTGTGCGTCGGTCCAGGCGGCCGGGGCGTCGCAGCCGGGCCAGCGGCAACCTCGGTCGCGGGCGTGCAGGGCCTTGCGGATCCAGTGCGGCACGATCCGGTGGGCCTGGCCCACCTCAAGGGGCAGCCCGGTCGCGGGATCCAAGATCGCCCGCCATACCTCGCAGTCACAACTGATTCTTTGAGCCAACTCGGGGGATATCTCGCCCACCCAGCCCATCCACGGCGGCTCCGGCTGCACAGGCACCCCGGCCGCGCCAAGCGGATCGGCGCCGCCGCCAGGCCCGATACCGTTGCCCGTGCCGGGGTTGCGGCATCCATTGCCTCCGGCGGAAGCCGGATCCGCGTACGACGCTGGCCGCACCGGCGCGATCTCCTCTGCGGCGTCGGGCGGGGTGGGGTGGCCGAGGAGCATGTCGGGGGTGATCAGCAGGCCGACCTGGTGCCGGACCCCGCCGATGGTGGGTAGCTGGCCGCCGGCGAGGTGGAGCCGGGCCAGTTCGGCCAGGGCGTCGGCCCGGCGCTGGCCCGGGGTGCGCAGGTCGTTGCCGGCCGGGGGTTTCATCACCGCGTCCAGCGCGGTGT
>JAXIPB010000119.1:0-39446 GCA_045403155.1 Micromonosporaceae bacterium | reverse complement strand
CGCACCGGCTCGCCGAGCGCGGCTGGTAGCCGCCGAGATCGCACAAACTCTTCAACACTCGCCCGTTCTCCGCGCGCTGACCGGGCGAGGCGAGGGTTGAACACTTGCGATGATCTTGGAGGCGCAGGGGACGCGTCCGGCCGGGTCAGACCCCGCCGATGCGCCAGACCCTGACCCCGTCTGAGCTGGCGCTGGCCAGCTGCTGGCCGTCGGGGGAGAACGCCACTGCCGAGACCGAATCCGGATGCGCGGCGATCCTCGCCTGCAGCCGCCCGGTGACCGAATCCCACAGATGGATAGTCCCATCGCCCCACCCCGATCCGACCGCAATGAGTCGACCGTTGGGTGAGAAGGCCAGCGAATCGGCCCCATTGTGGCCGACGTCGAGCGCCACGAGCGCGGTGCCCGTCATCGGATCCCAGATGCGAACCGAATCTGCATCGCTCCCGGTCGCGAGGCGGCCGTCGGAGGAGTACGCGACAGCGTGCATAAGGCTGTCGTGGACGAGTACCCGGACCGGCGAGCCGTCGGCGGCGGTCCAGACTCGAGCGGTGTCGTCGAAGCTGACCGTGGCCACGTGGCGGCCGTCGGGGGAGTAGGCGATGCCGGTAACGAGCTGCTCGTGGTCGGCGAAGGTGATCAGATTCGTCCCGGTCGACGGATCCCAGATGCGGGCCGTCGCATCATTGCCCGCGGTCGCGAGGTGACGCCCCGTCGGCGAATAGACCAACGCCCCAACATGCTCATCGTGACCATTCAGGGTGCGGATCAGCTCGCCGTCGTACGCGCTCTGCACGTACACCGGCCCCGACTCATTACCGGTGGCAATCTGGCCGCTGCCGGGCGAATAGGCGATCGAGAGCACCGGACCGCCGCGTGCCGCGAACGTCCACAGCGAGGCGCCGGTGTACGTGTTCCACACCCGGACGATTCCGTCAGTCCCTCCGGTGGCGAGTTCGCGTCCGGTGGGTGAGTAGGCCAGGGCCCAGATCATGCCCACGTCGTGGTCCCATGCGGGCGATCCGGCAACCGCCGGTACCTGGGCCTCGGCCGGTGGCGCGCCAGCGTGCGCCCGCAGTCGTTCTATGAATCTGGTGGTCGGCATACTTGCGTTGGTCACGTCGTCGTGCTGGGTCGTGGCGAGCCGGAAGAACGGGCGCCCGGCGAGCAGCAGCGGAAGGATCGGCTTGCCCAACTGCTGCGCGAAGTGAACCTCCCGCTCCACCCATTCCGAGGCGGCCGACTCCGGCGTCATCACCGGCACGAAGGCCCCGCAGGTGTTGATCTGCGCCTCGATGACGGACGCCCATCGGTCGCCATGGTCGATCCTGTGGTCGACCCAGACGGGAATGCCGGCCGCGCCGAGATGGGCGATCAGCCGTTCCACGTACGGCTTATCGGTGCGGCTGTAGCTGATAAAGACGTGACCGGTCACCCGATGCCCCTTCGATGCCTGCGATAGCACGCTACAACCGCGAGGCGAGTGGCTGGGGGGGTGCTAAGTGGACAAATCGGCCGACAGGTCGTTACGCGAGCGGGTGCTGACGGGTACGCGCGCGGTCTTTCTGCTCACCGTGTTCGGCGCCTTGGTGCTCGGCTATGTCGGTATGGAGCGGTACGTCCGGACCCTGCCACGAGGAGACTTCGGCGCCGGGTTCTGGAACATCGCGTACTACGACCTGCAGCTGTTCGTCCTCGGATCCGCGCCGTTGGAACGCCCCGGTCCGTACCCGATTCTGCTCGATGTAGCGCGCTTCGCCGCGCCCGCCGCGACGATCTACGCCGTGTTCGAGGCGGCCCGCGCGCTCTTCGCGGGCCAGCTGAGGCGGTGGTGGCTGCGCAACCGGCGCGACAACATCATCGTGACCGGCGAGACATCGGCGGCCCGGGCTCTCATCGCCCGCCTGATGGCCGCCCCGAGGCGCAGAGAACGGAGGCGTGTCGTCGCGATCGGCGTCGGCGACGCGCGGGCACTGCGCGACGCGGGCATCGCCGGCGCGAAGGTCCTCTACGCGTGCGACGACGACGCCGACGACGTCGCGGTGAATGTATCCGCGGCGCTGGCGGCCGCGAACGCACAGCGCAAGCGATGGCGGACGTCGCGGCTGCGGGTGTATGCCCAGGTCAGCGACGCAAAGCTCGCGCTGGCCCTGAGAGCACGCCGGCTCGGCCTCGCCAAAGCCGAACGCCTCGACGTCGACTTCTTCAACGTCGATGAGCTGGCGGCCCGTGGCCTGCTCGGTCCGTCCGATGTCGACATCCGCGCCGCCGATCCGCCGCACATCCTCATCGCCGGTCTCGGCACCTTCGGGCGGGCGCTCATGGTCGAGTACGCCCAGCACTGGCGGCTCCACTCGCCGCGGCGTGGGGAGCGTGTCACGGTCACGTTGGTCGACACCGATGCGAGCAGGGCCGCCGCGGAGGTCAACGCAGGCTGGGACGTCATCGGCGAGGTGTGCCAGCTCAACCCGGTGGACGCCAATCTCGACGCCGCGCTCCGCTCGCTCGCCGGCACACCGCTGCACCGCTCGTACATCTGCTACGACGACGAGGATCTGGCGCTACGAGAGGCCCTGTCGCTGGTGCCACTCTGGCGTGGTGGGCCGGACTCGGTCGTCGTACGCCTCAATCGGCTGGACCGCCACGGCGAGGCGTTCCACGCGCCATCCCGCTATCTCCTCGACGACCTCGACCGGCGGCTTCACCTGGTCGGGGTGACCAGGCTCGCGTGCGATCCGGGCATCATCGGCAAGGACCTGGTTGAGCGCCTGGCGGAGGCGATCCACGAGCAGTACCTCCTGGAGCAGGTACGCAAGGGCAAATCTTTGGGCGACCCGGCGAATCCGGCGCTGCGGCGCTGGTCCGACCTCCCCGAGCGGATGCGTCGTGCCAACCACGCGCAGGCCCGGGACATCGGGCCCAAGCTGCACCGGGTTGGTTGCACCGTCGCCCCCCGCGCCGGCTCCGTCGAGCGGGTGACTTTCGCGGCCGCCGAGATCGAGGTGCTCGCGATGCAGGAGCACGATCGGTGGTGCGACGAGCGCAAGAGTGAAGGGCTCGTCTGGGGTCCAAAGCGCGACGAGAGACATCACCCGAGCCTCGTGCCGTGGGACCGACTCTCCGAGGACGACCGGGAGAAGGATCGCGAGGCTGTCCGCAATATGTCCACAGTGCTCGCCGACGTCGGCCTGCAGATCGTGCGCCTGCGCGAACCAAGCCCGGACGAGACACGGACGGAGTTGACCACTCCGGCTAGCGTCTGAGGGGTGGCGATCGAGGAGAGCCTGGTCGAGCGGCTCGCGCGGGCCGCGCATGAGCGATACCTCGTCGAGCAGATTCGCGACGGAGCGGCTATGGGCTCTGGTCCAGCGATGGCGTCCTGGGCCGACCTCGATGAGGACAAGCGTGCGGCGAACCGCGCTCAGGTCCGCGACATCGACGACAAACTGCGGTTGATCGGTTGTTTCGTTGAGGCATCGGGTGGCGCCGCCGGATTCGTCTTCTCGTCGGTCGAACTCGAGCGACTCGCCCGGCGCGAGCACGAGCGGTGGATCGCTCAGCGCACGGCCGCCGGCTGGGCCTACGGCGAGGTCCGGGACGACGCCCGCAGACGCCACCCGGATCTCGTGCCGTGGGAGGACCTCGACGAGTCCGCACGGGACAAGGACCGGGACGCGGTGCGCAACATCCCGGCCGTCTTGGCCGCCGCCGGCCTCCGCGTCGTCCGCGGCAAGTAGTCTGCAAGATCGTCACATCTGTCCGACACGTGCCCCAATCGCGCGCGCGAGACCGGGCGAGTGATGAACAGTTGCGGCCGTTAGCCGCGACCCGTTCGCGCGGCCGGCGTTCGCGCGGCCGGCGCTCGCCCACCCGGGCGCGGCCTTCGGCCTGCGGAGGGCCTGCGGAGGGCCGGCTGAGGGCCCGCTGACGGCCCGTCGACGCCGTCGACCCACAAGCGGTTGGTTCTCACGCTCGGCCGTAGGGTTGACGTCGTGACCAGCGGCCTCGTCATCGGCGTACTGGCCCTGCAGGGCGATGTGCGCGAGCACCTGTATGCCCTGGCCAAGGCCGGCGCCGTGGCCCGCGCGGTCCGCCGACCGGCCGAGCTGGAGGAGGTTGACGCGCTCGTCGTGCCCGGCGGCGAGTCGACGACGATGAGCAAGCTAGCGGTCGAGTTCGAACTGCTGGACCCGGTACGAAAGCTGATCGCCGGCGGACTGCCGGCGTACGGTTCGTGCGCTGGCATGATCATGCTCTCCGCCGAGGTCCTGGACGGACGACCGGACCAACGCGGCTTTGGCGGCATCGATATGACAGTGCGCCGCAATGCCTTCGGCCGGCAGGTCGAGTCCTTCGAGGCGCCGGTGGAGCTGTCCGGCATCGAGGGCGGTGCCTTTCATGCGGTCTTCATCCGCGCGCCCTGGGTGGAGCGGGTCGGCGAGGGTGTGGAGGTTCTGGGTCGGATCGGTACGGGACCCGCCGCCGGTAGGATTGTCGCGGTTCGGCACGGCAAGCTGCTCGCCACTTCCTTCCACCCGGAACTCACCGGTGATCATCGTGTGCACCGGTTCTTTGTGGACATGGTGCGCGGCAAGCCCGAGACGGCGGAGGGATAGGAGCATGTCAGGCCACTCAAAGTGGGCGACGACCAAGCACAAGAAGGCGGTCGTCGACGCTCGCCGGGGAAAGCTCTTCGCCCGTCTGATCAAGAATGTCGAGGTCGCGGCGCGCACGGGCGGCGGCGACCCCACGGGCAATCCGACTCTCTTCGACGCCATCCAGAAGGCGAAGAAGAACTCGGTTCCCAACGACAACATCGACCGGGCTGTCAAGCGGGGTTCGGGGCAGGAGGCGGGCGGCGCCGACTACCAGACCGTCATGTACGAGGGGTACGGCCCCAACGGGGTCGCGATGCTCATCGAGTGCCTCACCGACAACCGCAACCGCGCGGCGACCGACGTCCGCACGGCGCTGACCCGCAACGGCGGCTCGTTGGCCGATGCCGGATCGGTGTCGTACATGTTCTCCCGCAAGGGTGTCGTGATCGTTCCCAAAGGGACGCTGGCCGAGGATGACGTGCTCGTGGCGGTGATCGACGCAGGCGCGGAGGAGGTCAACGACCTGGGCGAGGCCTACGAGGTCGTCTCCGAACCGGGCGACCTGATCCCTGTGCGAACCGCTCTGCAGACCGCGGGAATTGATTACGAGTCGGCGGAGTCCTCGTTCGTCCCGAGCGTCACGGTGCCACTGGACGAGGACGGCGCCCGCAAGATCTTCAAGCTCATCGACGCGATCGAGGAGTCCGACGACGTGCAGAACGTCTACTCCAACTTCGACGTGTCCGACGAGATCATGGCCGCCGTCTCCTAACCCCCCCGCCCCCGTCCCCGTCCCCGACCCTTCGCGCCGATCATGACTTGGAGGTCATGATCGACGCGATTTCGGGACGCTCCCATCATGATCGTCCGGATCTTGGCAGCCGACGCCGGGTGGCTCGCGCTGGACGCCACTGCCGGTGGAGGCAGCGTCCCCGCGACGTCGTCTTTGCACACTTTCGGGGAAAGTGGCCACTCCGAGCGTCGCGCCGGCCCACTTTCCCCACAAGTGAGCCGGAGAACGATCACTCGATCGCACGGCAGCCGCGCAAGATTCGCACGATCATGATATGAGCGTCCCGAAATCGCGTCGATCATGACCTCCAAATCATGATCGGCGATAGGGGGCGGGGCGGGGGGGCGGGTGGCTTGCGCGTGGCTGGCGTCAACCGAGAGGATCGCGATGTGACCGCGCTCGACCGACCGCCGATTTCGCCGGTGAGTGCGCCACCCGTCGGGGCGGGTGCGGCATCCCCGCCGCGTCAGGCCTTGATCGCCTTCGCCCAAAGGTCACCAGCGACACAGTCCGATGTCGATCAGGTCATGCGAGCGCTCGCGACGCACGATGGCTGGTTCGTACCGGTGCTCTTCGCCGATCGAGCCTGGGGCCAGACCAGCTTCGATCAGATGCTGCTCTTCGCGGATGCCGAGCCGAGTCCGGTACTCAACGTGTTCAGCGACCATGAGTCCGCGATGCTCGCGGACGGGCAGGCGATCGGCGCGTACGGCGGCCCGGTCTCCGGCGTCAAGCTACTGACCGCGCTCGGCGGCGACCTGACCGCGCTGATCGTCAACCCTGCGTCCCCACGCGAGCATCAGTGGTATATCGCGTCGGGTGGCTTCGACATCGCGACCGGGTGGGCGAAAACGATCGCCGTAGAGCGTGCGCTGGCCGATCGCGGCAACGGACCGGTGCCCGCCGGCGAGCTGCGCAGCCACCGTTACCACCTGCTGCTGGAGAAGGCCACCCACACGCTCACTCAGGTCTTCCTGCCCGACATCGACGGGGCCGTCGCGGTCTGTTTCACGGCTGCGGACCGCGCCGAGGAGTTCATCGCGAGCCTGCCGCTCGAGGCGCGTCCGCTCGCCGACCTTGCCCAGGTCGACGGTACTCAGCTCTTCGCAATGATGCGGGGCGTCGGGGCGGCCGGCGTAGTGGTCAACGCCGGCTCGGACGACCAGACTGCCCTGACCGGCGAGGACATCGCCGAGATTGCGGGTACGGGGTAGGCCCGCTCACCGGTGCGCCGGCTGTCGGGACCTGTGCGCCCTCGAGCGCCGTGATTCCTCAGAATCCGACCCCGCTGACGGCGGCGGAGTGCGGAACGTCGTCCTGTAGGCATGCGGCGTGGCGCCCACGCGCCTGGTGAAGTGATGCCGAAGGGCGGCCGCGTCGCCGAACCCCGCGCGCGACGCTACGGCGTCGATACCCAGGTCGGTGTCCTCGAGCAGCTGCCGCGCGAAGAGCACTCGCTGCGCGGTGAGCCAGTCGTGTGGCGTCGTACCTGTCTCGGCCCGGAAACGACGCGCGAACGTGCGCGGCGCCATGTGCGCTTTATCCGCGAGCTCCTCAACAGTGGCCTGTCGGTCGAGGTTGGTGACGAGCCAGGTAAGGAGCGGTTCCAGGGTGGGTGCCTTGGACGTACGCAGCACCGGCGCCTCCACGAACTGGGCCTGGCCGCCAGCGCGCTGTGGCGGCACCACCATCCGCCGGGCCAGCTTGGTCGCGATCGCGGAACCGTGCTCCTTGCGGACCAGATGCAGGCAAAGGTCGATGCCTGCCGCGGTGCCGGCGCTGGTGAGAATCCGACCATCCTCGACGTAGAGCGAGTTCGGGTGAACCTCGGCCGCGGGGAAGCGGCGAGCCAGGTCCGCCGCGTACCGCCAATGCGTCGTACAGCGGCGCCCGTCGAGCAGCCCCGCCTCGCCGAGCACGAACGCGCCGGAGCACAGGCTCATGACGTACGCCCCCCGCTCCGCCGCCCGGCGCAGCGCCGCACCCAGCTCGTCGGGGATGGGGCGGTCAAACGGATGGGCCGGCAGGGCGACCAGGTCGGCCCGGTCGATCGGGGTCAGGTCGGCCGTTGGCGTGACGAGGAACCCGCTTGAGGTGCGGACCGGTTGGCCGTCCACAGAGCAGAGATCGAACTGGTACGCCGGGAAGCCATCTGCACTCCGATCGAACCCGAAGACCTCACAGATGATGCCCAACTCGAACGCTGCGATCCGGTCAAGAGCCACCACGGCGACGCGACGAATCATGCCCCGAAGTCTACCTGGAAAGGTGGCAGAAAATCGAGGGACTATGGCATCTCTGCCACTGTCCTGTGGGACCGCCTGCCGCCACACTTGTCAATAGATCCGGTGCGCACCGGCCAAGGCCTCCAAATTTCATAGTCGAAGGGGTTTGGCCATGTTGGGAATCGTTCTCGTCTTCGTTTTCGCCACTCTCGTAGGCCTAGCGGTGGTTTTTGGCCTCACGCCGGACACCCGCCAGCCGGGCCGCTACTGGTACGCCGCTGGGCCCGATCCGGAGCCTTGGCGCACAGACTGATCCTCTGCTCGCTGATCCTCCACTCGCTGATCCGCCACTCGAACTGGACGCCGTCGGGGTTCTCCCACTCCGGCGGCGTCAGTTGGTCGTGGTGACGCAGGTCACAGCAGTAACAATTACGGAACGGGTCCGTTTCGTCGTACCCCGGGTTTAGGCTTTCGTGAGTTACGAGTCTATGCCGTCTCGAAATCCTCTGGGGGACCATCCATGCAGCCTCAGGCCATCGAGCAACAGGCGAACAGCGGGCATCCGCGCCGGTGGGCAATCCTCGGCGTTCTGGTGGTGAGCCTGCTCGTCGTCGTACTCGACAACACCGTTCTCAATGTCGCACTCCGCACGATCGCGGACCCCGTGCACGGCATCGGCGCGACGCAGGCGGAGCTTGAGTGGTCGATCAACTCGTACACGCTCGTCTTCGCGGGTCTGCTCTTCACCTTCGGCGTTCTCGGTGACCGGATCGGTCGCCGCCGGATGCTGGTGATCGGTCTTGTCCTTTTTGGACTCGCGTCGGTCGCCTCGGCCTACTCGGAGTCGCCCCAACAGCTCATCTGGGCGCGGGCCCTCATGGGCGTCGGCGCGGCTGCCATCATGCCATCGACGCTATCCATCATCTCGAATGTCTTCGACCCACGGGAACGGGCCAAGGCGATCGGGGTGTGGGCCGGCGCCGTCGGGCTCGGCGTGGCGATCGGTCCGGTCGTCGGCGGCGCGCTGCTGGAGGAGTTCTGGTGGGGATCTGTGTTCCTCATCAACGTACCGATCATCCTCTTCGGACTGATCGCGGTCCTGGCGATCGTGCCGGAGTCGCGCGACCCGAAGCCCGGTCGCGTCGACCTCGTCGGCGTGGTCCTCTCCATCGCCGGTCTCATCTCGCTCGTATACGGGATCATCGACGGCGGCGAGCACGGCTTCGGACGCCCAGTGGTGTGGGTCTCGATCCTGGCCGGCCTGGTGATCCTCGGCCTTTTTATCTGGTACGAGAAGCGAAGCGACCATCCGTCACTGGACGTGAAGCTCTTCCGGGATCCTCGATTCTCGGCGGCCGCGGCCTCGGTCGGCCTGGTCTTCTTTGCCGCGTTCGGCACGCTCTTCTTCCTCGCCTTCTACCTGCAGCTGGTACGCGGTTTCACACCGCTGCAGGCCGGCCTGCTCATGACGCCGTTCGCGGCGGCGCAGCTCATCTTCGCGCCGCAGAGCGCCTCCATGGTGAGGCGATTCGGGCCGAAGGCCGTCTGTGCCGCGGGTCTTGCCCTCGTCGCGGTGGCTCTGGGCGGATTCGCGTTCGTGGGCGTAGCGACACCTCTCTGGATTCTGATTGTTCTAACGTTCGTGCAGGGCGCCGGAATGGCCAACGTGATCCCACCCGCGACCGAATCGGTCATGTCCTCGCTCCCGCGGGAGAAGGCCGGCGTGGGTTCGGCGGTCACCAACACGGTCCGGCAGGTCGGTGGCGCGCTGGGTATCGCAATTCTCGGCTCGCTGCTCTCCGCTGTGTACCGAGGCGAGATTGTCGATTCGGTTGCCGGTCTGCCGGCGCCGGCGAGAACGGTGGCGTCCGAGTCGATCTCCGGCGCCTACGGCGTCGCCGAGCAGGCCGGACCCGCGGGTGCAGGGCTGATCGCCTCGGCCAACGACGCATTCGTGACCGCCATGCACTGGGCGGCCGGCGGGTCGACCGTGGTCGCGCTGCTCGGCATCGGCGTCGTACTGGCGTGGATGCCGCGCCGTTCCTCACCGCACGGCCCGGATGCGGCACAAGGCGCGCCCAAGGCGTCCATGGAACTGGCTGAGCGTCGATAGGCATACGACAATGCTGGGCATGACGACCACTGCGGGTACCGCGCCACTCGATTCGGACCGAAAGGGCCCGGGTCGGCCGCGCAGTGCCCGCGTGGACGAGGCCATCATCGAGGCAGTCATCGACCTACTCTCCGAAGGTACGACCGCAGAGGCCCTCTCGATCGAGGCGGTGGCCGGCCGTGCAGGCGTCGGCAAGGCCACGATTTACCGCCGGTGGCCCAACAAGGACGCGCTTCTGGTGGACGCGGTCGCTTCGCTCAAGGGTCCGCCTCCGGAGATCGCCGGTGTGTCCGTCCGCGAGGATCTCGTCACCCTGCTGAGACCCGTGGGCCGCAGTACGACGGTGCGAGCCGCCTCCGTGCTGCCGTGTCTCATCGCCGAGCTCAAGCGGAGCCCTCGGCTGCACCAGTGCTACCAGAGAATCATCGAACCCCGACGCGAGCTCATGCGCAGCGTGCTGCGCCGGGGGATCACCGATGGCGAGCTTCGGGCCGACCTCGACGTCGAGGTGGTCATGGCGA
Organism: Micromonosporaceae bacterium; assembly: GCA_045403155.1. Classification (GTDB taxonomy): domain Bacteria; phylum Actinomycetota; class Actinomycetes; order Mycobacteriales; family Micromonosporaceae; genus JAXIPB01. The sequence continues at coordinate 29,196 of JAXIPB010000119.1, read as the reverse complement.
TGCTGGTCGGAACGATGCTGGCCCAAACGGTGCTCAACTGGAACCCTGATCTGGATCGCGACTCCCTGCCAGAGCGCCTCATCAACGCCGTCTGGCCCGCCATCGCCACCCCTTGAGCGCCCCCCCTCAGCGCCACCCCTCAGCGCCGCCCCTTGAGCGCCACCCCTCAGCGCCGATCATGATTTGGAGGTCATGATCGGCGCGATTCAGCGACGCTCAGACCATGATCGTCGCGATCTTGAGGTGGTCGGGGGGTCGCTACTTACGTGACTCGTACGGCGGAGCGAAGACCACGACGAGTGCGAGGTTCTCCGTGACGTCCACGAAACGATGCTCCTCGCCGGCCGCGACAAAGATCGTGTCGCCAACGCCCACCGCGACGGTGCCGACAGCGTCCACAAAGGTCGCGCGCCCGGCTGTGACCACGTAGATCTCGTCCTCCGTATGGGGGGTCTGATCGTCGACCCCGCCCGCCGGGATCGAGTAGGTCCCAACCGAGAGATCCGCGCTGGCTAGGTGTTCGTCGAAGTGGTTCAGTTCGGGCGCGACCGGCGACGTGAACCGGCCCGCACCGTCAATGGCTGGCATGCGCTGAGGCTAGTCGCCACCGCGTCCGGGCGCCGTCAAGATCGCCGTGATCATGACTTCAGTGCCGCCAGAACGCGCCGATCATGACCTCCAAATCATGATCGGCGGCCAGAGGCGGGCGATCCGGAGGTGGTGGGCGTGTCGCGCGTGCGTTGCTCCGGAGGCTGCGATACGTTGTCGAACGTCTGTTCGCGACTGCTCCGGGGAGTGCGAGTGCGAGTGCTCGGCGTGGATCCTGGCCTTACCCGGTGCGGCGTCGGAGTCGTCGAGGGCGAACCTGGCCGGACCTGCCGACTGGTGGCGGTCGAGGTCGTCCTCACCGACCCGCACGATGACCTCGGCTCGCGCCTGCTCGCCCTCGAATCCGCGCTCATCGCGCTCGTGGCCGAACACACACCCCACGCCGTCGCGGTCGAGCGGGTGTTCAGCCAGCACAACGTCCGTACCGTGATGGGCACGGCGCAGGCGGGCGCGGTGGCGGTGCTCGCGGCGGCCCGCGCCGGGCTGCCCGTGCGGACCTACACACCCAGCGAGATCAAGGCCGCCGTGACCGGCTCGGGCCAAGCCGATAAGGCCCAGGTGACAGCCATGGTCACGCGGCTCCTGGGACTGACCGCGCCGCCGAGGCCGGCTGACGCGGCCGACGCACTCGCGCTCGCGATCTGCCACGTATGGCGCGGCGGTATCCAGGCGAAGATCGCGGCGGCTACGGCCGCCGTCGCCCCCAAGGGAGGGATTTGATGATCGCCAGCGTGCGAGGCCGGGTGGCGTCCCTGTCCCCAGACGGCGCGGTGGTGGAGGTGGGCGGCGTGGGGCTCACGGTCGTCTGCGCGCCATCGACGCTCGCCACGCTGCGGGTGGGGGATGAGGCGCGGCTGTCGACCAGCCTCGTCGTACGGGAGGACTCACTCACCCTCTACGGCTTCGCCGACGACGATGCGCGCGGCCTGTTCGAGTTGCTGCAGACCGCCAGCGGCGTCGGGCCCCGACTCGCGCAGGCGGTCCTCGCCGTGCATACCCCCGACGTCGTCCGCAAGGCGGTCGCGACCGGCGACACCGCGACGTTGACCCGCGTACCGGGCATTGGAAGGAAGGGCGCGGAACGCCTCGTGCTCGAGCTTCGCGACCGGATCGGTCTGCCGGGCGGCGGAGGGGGCGGTGCCACGTTGTCGTTGCCGGTCAACGGAGTCTCGTGGCAGGACCAGGTACGGCAGGCGATCGTCGGCCTTGGCTGGTCGGCCAGCCAGGCCGATCTCGCGGTGGGTGCCGTCTTTGCAGAGCTCAATGGCGATCCGGCTCCAGGCGTGCCGGTGCTGCTCAAGCGGGCGATCCAAGTGTTGGGCCGTGCCCGATGACGCAGGACCCACCGGTGACCCAGGGGCCGTCCGTGACGCAGGACCCGTCGACGTCACCTGACGCCGAGGTCGACGGGGCCGAGATGGGCGGGGCCGAGGTCGACGGGGCCGAGGTCGACGGGGCCGAGCTCGTCTCGGCATACGCGATTGAGGCCGAACTCGACGCTGAGGCGACCCTTCGGCCGAGACGGCTGTCGGAGTTCATCGCCCAGCATCGGGTACGGGAGCAGCTCGACCTGCTTCTGCGGAGCGCGCTGCGCCGCGGCGAGCCACCCGAACACATCCTGCTCTCCGGCGCTCCCGGCCTGGGCAAAACGACCCTCGCGATGATCGTCGCAGCGGAGCTGGGCGCCGGATTGCGCATCACGAGTGGCCCGGCGATCGAGCGCTCCGGCGACCTCGCGGCCGTACTGACCAGCCTGTCGAGGGGCGACGTGCTATTCATCGACGAGATCCACCGTATCGCCCGTCCGGCTGAGGAGCTGCTCTACAGCGCGATGGAGGACTTCCGGGTCGACGTGGTGGTCGGTAAGGGGCCGGGCGCCACCGCGATCCCGCTCGACGTGGAGCCGTTCACTCTGGTCGGCGCGACGACCCGCTCGGGCCTGCTGACCGGGCCGATGCGCGATCGCTTCGGATTCGTCGGCCATCTGGACTTCTACGAGCCGGAGGATCTCGACATCCTGCTCCACCGCTCAGCCCGCATCCTCAACGTCTCGCTCACCGACGACGGCTCGGCCGAGATCGCGGGTCGGTCCCGGGGAACGCCGCGAATCGCCAACCGCCTGCTCCGACGGGTGCGGGACTTCGCCGAGGTGCGCGCGGACGGCGTGGTGAACGCGGAGACGGCGCATGCGGCCCTGAGGGTGTACGACGTCGACGATCTCGGACTGGACCGCCTCGACAAGGCCGTGCTCACCGCGTTGGTTCGCTCGTTCGGCGGTGGCCCGGTGGGCCTGTCAACCCTGGCCGTCGCCGTCGGAGAACAGCCGGACACGGTCGAGGAGGTTTGTGAGCCATTTCTCGTCCGGGCCGGCCTGCTCGCCCGTACCCCGAGGGGCCGGGTGGCAACCGCGGGAGCATGGCGCCATCTTGGACTGAGACCACCCGATCGGATGGCGCTCACGAACCTCCTCGGTCAGGGCCCTGCCGGTCGAGCGGATACCATGGGTAACGGTGCCGCGCCGGTTCCGGACCTGTTCACGCAGGACCCGTGACCTCGGTCTCTGTTGCACCAGCGACACCGACTAGACTCCCGGCGGTCTGGATAGACATATCCCTGTCCCGTTGCTGTGCGTCGACCCGGTCCGATGACCGGACATACGCAGGCGGCGGTGCCATAAGGAAGGCGATCACGTGCTTCTCGTAGCCGAACAGGCAAGCTCTGGCAGCGGCCTGCTCACATTCCTGCCGATCATCCTGATCGTGGCGGCGATGTACTTTCTCATGATCCGCCCGCAGTCCAAGCGTCGTCGCGAGGCTCAGGAGCTGCAGTCCCGCGTCGCCCCCGGCGACGAGGTGCAGACCGTCGGCGGCCTGTACGGGACCGTCACAGCGGTGGACGACGAGTCCGTCACAATCGAGGCGGCGCCCGGCGTCGACCTTCGCTACGCGCGCGGCGCCATCGCGCGGGTCACCAACAAGCAGCCAGTCGAGCCCGACGCTGACGGGGGAGACTCCGACGCTGCCAAGACCATTGAACAGGGCTAATACAAAAACCCACCATCGCGGCATACTGGAACCTCGCGCCGAGCGACCCCTCAAGGTCTCGTCTCATCACGACCTCACCGGCTCGCCGCATCCGGGCTGTGCAGGTCTCGGGCCATTCGGCATAATCAGGGAGAATCGACCACAGTGGCACCATCTCCACAGGGCCAGATGCGCCCGTCGCGCTACCTCTTCACGCTAGCCGCGATCTTCATCGTGCTCTTCGGCGTTGTCATCGGCTTCGGCAGCGGGTCGTTCAGGGAGCGGCTGGAGCCGAAGCTGGGTCTGGATCTCGTCGGCGGAACGACGATGACACTCGTCGCGAAGACCCTCACCGGGGCGCCGCCCGACGCCAACTCGCTCGAGCAGGCGAGGGAGATCATCGAGAAGCGCGTCAACGCCTTCGGCGTCGCTGAGGCGGAGGTGGTGACCGAGGGCAACAGCCACATTGTGATCTCGGTCCCGGGTGAGAACAACGACGATATCCGCCAGGTCGGCACCCCGGCCCAGCTCCGCTTCCGCAAAGTGCTCGCCGCGACGCAGGATGCGCAGGACACCGCAGCGTCGCCCACGCCGGCGCCGAGCGCGAGTGGAACCCCCACGCCCGCCCCGACCGCGTCGGCCAGCCCGAAGCCGTCCGCCTCGGCCACGCCGACCCCCGCCGCGACCGGTGCGACCCCCAGCCCGAGCCCGACGGTCACCCCACCGCCGCAGCAAGCGGCGGTGCTGAAGAAGCTCGGTACCGCCGCGGTGGTCGCTCAGCAGATTCAGGATCCCACTCAGATCGACCAAGCGTTGGTGCCGTTGCTCGAGCCGTTCCGGAAGCTGACGCCGGCCGAGGTCGCGGTCCTGCCGGTTGAGATGCAGTTCGCCGTGCCCCAGGTCACCTGTGAGGCGCTCAACAATCGCCCACCGGGCTCGGTTGAGGACGTGAACCAGCTCGCCGTCGGGTGCGAGCGCGACAGCCACACGAAGCTTCTGCTCGACAAGGCGAAGGTGGTCGGCACCGACCTCGCGTCCGCCGCCGCCAACATCGACACCCAGTCCGGAGCGTCTTGGAAGGTCGATCTCACCTTCAACAGTGAAGGCTCCAAGAAGTGGACCGCGCTGACCCGCGAGGCCTTCAACAACGAGGGCCAGGCCTGCCAGGTGACCCAGCCCGCGAAGACCGGGGGCGGTCAGGTCTGCCAGGTCGCCGTCGTCCTTGACAACGAGGTCGTGTCGGCTCCCGCGATCCAGGCCGTGCTGAGCACCGACTCGGAGATCACCGGCGGCTTCGACAGGACCAGCGCGACGCTGCTGGCCAACCAGCTCAAGTACGGCGCCCTGCCGATCACATTCGATCCCGGTGAGGTGCAGTCGATCTCGGCCACGCTCGGCGCCGACTACCTGCGCGCAGGCCTGCTCGCGGCGGGCATCGGCATGGTGCTGGTCATCGCGTACTCGTTCTTCTACTACCGGCTGCTCGGCTCCGTCATCACCCTGAGCCTGCTGCTGTCGGCCCTGCTGACGTTCGGGATGCTGGTCTTCCTCGGCCGGCAGATCGGCTTCACCCTGACGCTGGCGGGCATCGCGGGCTTCATCGTCTCGCTCGGTGTCGCGGCCGACTCGTTCGTCATCTATTTCGAACGCCTGAAGGACGAGATCCGGGAGGGACGAAGTCCGAGGAGCGCCATCCCGCGGGCATGGGCCCGCGCCCGGCGCACGATCATCACCGCGAACGCGGTCACAATCCTCGCCGCCGTGGTGCTCTACACCGTCGGTGTGGGTTCGGTGAGGGGCTTCGCCTTCGCGCTTGGCCTGGCGACGTCGCTGGACCTGTTGATCGTGTTCCTCTTCCGGCATCCGATCATGACAATGCTCGCGCGGACCCCGGCGTTCCTTTCGCCACGGGTCAGCGGACTCGGTCGTGTGCTGCAACACGCGCGCGAGGACGCCCCGGCGCCCAGCAAGACCCGCGCGAAGGAGGCGTGACCATGAGCGAGCAGACCACCTCGAGTCGGACCCAGCATCGCGGAATCAAGGACCTGGCCAGCCGGCTCTACCGCGGAGATGCCGGCATCGACGTCGTCGGCAAACGCAAGATCTGGTACGCGGTAGCCGCCGGCATCCTGCTGATCGGCATTATCACGATCCTGGTGCGCCCGTTCAACCTGGGAATCGAGTTCAAGGGCGGTAACGCGTTCACGCTGCCGGCCAGCGTCGGCACCCTGGACGAGGCGCGCGCCGCGGTCGCGGAGAGCGGCGCGGAGGTCGCGTCCGCGCAGAAGATCGGTGGAAATTCACACTCGTACCTGATCAAGACCGCGATTCTCGATGAGAACCCCTCGGTGGCGTCGACGAAGGCGGCCGACATCAAGACCGACCTGGCCGAGCGGTTCAAGATCTCACCGGATCAGGTGAGCGAGAGCGCGGTCAGCGGAGCCTGGGGGGCCACGATCACCCGCCAGGCGCTGATCGGCACCGTGATCTTCCTGATTCTCGTGGTGATCTATCTGTCGCTGGTGTTCCGCGAGTGGAAGATGGCGGTGGCAGCCCTCGCCGCGCTCCTGCAGAACCTCGTGCTCACCGCCACGATCTATCTCCTCGTGGGGTTCGAGGTTACCCCATCGACGATCATCGGGTTCCTGACGATTCTCGGCTTCGCGCTCTACGACGTGGTCGTCGTCTTCGACAAGGTCCGGGAGAACACGCGCGGAATCACGGGCAACCCCAATCGAACGTACGGCGAAGCGGCCAACCTCGCGGTCAACCAGACGTTGATGCGGTCGATCAACACAGCGATCGTGGCGCTGCTTCCGGTCGGTGGCCTGCTGTTCATCGGCGCCGGCCTGCTCGGCGCGGGCACGCTCAAGGACCTCGGCCTGGTGCTCTTCGTCGGTATGCTCGCCGCGGTCTACTCGTCGATCTTCTTCGCGACGCCTGTGCTGGTCGACCTGAAGGAGGCCGAGCCCAGGTTCAAGCAGCACAAGCAGCGGGTGCTGGCCCGCCGCGCCGCAGGCGCCAGCGCCGAGCGCAAGCCGGCCAAGGCGGCGCCCCGCCAGGGCGCGACCAAGTCAACCGCGACCAAGTCGACCGCGACCAAGTCGACCGCACCCAAGTCAACCGCGCCGACACCGGCCGAGACCGAGGATGAGGCGGCCGAGACGGTCGATACAGGCCCCGCTGCCGCTGCCGCCGGCGCGGCGCCGCGCACCGGCGCCCGCCCCCAGAACCGCAAACGGTCGGGCGCTGGCGGCCGGCCGGGGGGCGGCAAACCGGGCGGCGCCCGATCCGGCGGCCGCAAGCGGTGAACCAGCAGTAAGCAAGATCCACACACTTGCTGGGAAAGTGGCCCTTCCGCCTAGCGGGACGGGCCATTTTCCGTGAAACTGGCGTGCTGTTGAGCGGCGGACGGCTCGGGGAGAGGTGCACATGGATGCAATACGCGGAGACAGCGGCCCACGCATCGCCGAACTGATCGCGAGCCATGTGATCGACGTCCCGGACTTCCCCCAACCAGGGGTCATTTTCAAGGACCTGAGTCCGCTCTTCGCGGATGGGCCCGCGTTCCGTGAGGTCACCGACGCGGTGGTCGATCGTTACGCGGCGGGATTCGACGTCGTCGCGGGCGTCGAGGCGCGTGGCTTCCTACTCGCCGCCTCGGTCGCGTACTCGACCGGGACGGGTGTGGTGCCCGTACGCAAGGCCGGCAAACTGCCGAGGCAGACGCACTCTGCCTCGTACGAGTTGGAGTACGGCATCGCGACCCTCGAAGTGCATGCGGACGCCTTCGCGTCCGGCGAGCGAGTGCTCGTGATCGACGATGTGCTCGCGACGGGGGGGACCGCCGAGGCCACGCTGTCGTTGGTCGAGCGAGCCGGCGGCACTCTTGCCGGCTTCGTGGTCATGATTGAGCTTGGATTCCTCGGCGCGCGCCGGCGCCTGGCCCATCGCCCCCTCCACGCGTTGCTCACCGTCTAAGCCCCCCTCCCCAACGCGCGATCATGATTTGGAGGTCATGATCGACGGTTTCTGGGACCGTGAGCTCATGATCGAGCGGATCTTGGTGGGCTCGGGCATCCGTGCGCTGAGGGTCGATCCTGCGTCAACCCGGTACGATGGTCGTTCCAGGCGCGGGTGTCTCGGCAGGTTGTCCCGCTGCGAAGGCGCTCCGCCTCGGCCAATCATGGTGAGGAGCGGCCGGGTGTCCGGCGACGTTGCCCCTCCGACGGAGGGGACGCAGACCGGCGGCAAGACTCGTACGGGCATCAAGAGTCGTGCCGCGGATCAGGCGCGTGCCGCGGAGCCAGGTCGTGCCGCGCAGCAGCGTGGTGCCGCTGACCCGGGTCGTGCCGCGGATCAGGGTCGTACCGCGGAGCAGGCTGGTGCCGCTGACCCGGGTCGTACCGCTGACCCGGGTCGTACCGCGGGGCAGCGCCGTGCCGCGTCGAAGAGCGGTTCTGCGGACAAGAGCGTCCCCGGCGGTCCACGTCGCGCCGGCGCCAAGGGCCGCGCGGGTGGCAAGCGTGACACAAGTGTCAGCGCCGACTCGGTGGTATTGCTCGAGGAACGAACCCCGCCCACGGCAGTCCCGCTAGCAGACGAAACGATGACCCACGGCCGGCATGAGAAGCCCGACGACGGCGACTCCGTACCCGACCCAGATCCGACGAGTGCCGATCCGAAGAGTGCCGATCCGACGAGTGCCGATCCGACGAGTGCCGATCCGACGAGTGCCGATCCGAAGAGTGCCGATCCGAAGAGTGCCGATCCGAAGAGTGCCGATCCGAAGAGTGCCGATCCGAAGAGTGCCAATCCGAAGAGTGCCGATCCGAAGAGTGCCGATCCAAGCGGTTCAGACTCGAACCGCGCCGATCCGAATGGTGCCAATCCGAACGGTGCCGAACCAGACGGCATCGACGCGGACGGCGCCGGCGCGGTGGTGCTTTCGTTCAGAGGCGCGCACTTGGCCGAAAACCACGGCGCGGTGGCTTCCGGACCCACGGACGGCCGCGCGGAGGACGCCGAGCAACAGGCACCGGCGGCCGGATCTGGGTTCGGGCTCGCGGGTGCCCCGACGGGACGCCGCGTGCGGGCCCGATTGGCCCGGTTCAACGCACCCTGGCAGTCGCCGCAGATCGCTGAGGTGCTGGAGCCGCTGATCGCGACGCACCGGGCGACTCACCCGAAGGCCGACACCCGGCTGTTGCAGCGCGCGTACGATTCGGCCAACCAATGGCACGCCGGGCAGTTTCGCAAGTCCGGTGATCCCTACATCACCCACCCGCTCGCTGTCGCGACGATCCTGGCCAATATCGGCATGGATACGACGACGCTCGTGGCCGCACTCCTGCACGACACGATCGAGGACACCGAGTACACATTGGACCAGATGCGGGAGGAGTTCGGCGTCGAGGTTGCTGCGCTCGTCGACGGCGTGACCAAGCTCGATCGAGTCAAGCTGGGCGACGCGGCCAAGGCCGAAACCATCCGGAAGATGGTCGTGGCCATGGCCAAGGATCCGCGCGTGCTCGTCATCAAGCTCGCGGACCGGCTGCACAACATGCGTACGCTCGCGTTCCTGCCGCAGCCCAAACGCGAGCAGAAGGCCCGCGAGACGCTGGAGATCCTCGCGCCGCTCGCGCACCGGCTCGGCATGAACACGATCAAGTGGGAGCTTGAGGATCTCGCGTTCGGCGCGCTCTACCCGAAGCGTCACGACGAGATCAGCCGGCTCGTGAGCGAGCACGCGCCGCAGCGGGATTTGTTGCTGAATCAGGTCACGCAGAAGGTCGGGCATGACCTCAAGGCGGCGAAGGTCAAGGCAGACGTCATGGGGCGGCCGAAGCACCTCTACTCGATCTACCAGAAGATGATCGCGAGAGGCCGCGACTTCGGCGAGATCTACGACCTCGTGGGCGTGCGCGTGCTAGTGGACACGGTACGGGACTGCTACGCGGCCCTGGGCGTCATCCACGCGAACTGGCAGCCGGTGCCGGGCCGGTTCAAGGACTACATCGCGATGCCGAAGTTCAACATGTACCAGTCGCTGCACACAACCGTGATCGGTCCGAACGGCAAGCCGGTGGAGCTGCAGATCCGGACCAAGCCGATGGACAAAACTGCTGAGTACGGAATCGCGGCACACTGGCGCTACAAGGAGACCAAGAACGCCACGATCGTAGGCCCGCCGGCGCACATCGACGAGATGACGTGGCTTCGCCAGCTGCTCGACTGGCAGCGGGAGGCGTCCGACCCGAGTGAGTTCCTGGACGCGCTGCGGTTTGATCTGTCCACGCACGAGGTCTACGTCTTCACGCCGAAAGGCGACGTCATCGCGCTGCCGAAGGACTCGACGCCGGTCGACTTCGCCTACGCCGTGCACACCGAGGTCGGCCACAAGTGCATCGGGGCGAAGGTCAACGGCAAGCTCGTACCGCTGGAGAGCAGGCTCTCCAACGGAGACGTCATCGAGATCTTCACCTCGAAGTCGGAGAATGCCACCCCGTCGCAGGACTGGCTGGGCTTCGTCCAAAGCCCTAGGGCGCGAACGAAGATCCGGCAGCACTTCAACAAGGAGCGGCGCGAGGGCGCGATCGAACAGGGCAAGGACGCGATCGTCAAGGCCATGCGGAAACAGGGTCTTCCTCTGCAGCGCATGCTGAGCTCCGAGTCGCTCATGGCCATCGCGCGGGAGCTGCACCTGGCCGACGTCTCGGCGCTCTACGCCGCGGTGGGCGAGAACCAGCACTCGGCCCAGTCGGTCGTGACACGCCTGGTCAACAACCTTGGCGGCGTGGAGGGCGCGACCGAGGACCTCGCCGAGACCGAGGTCCCGACCCGCAAGCCCCGGCCGACGGCGACGCCGCACGATCCCGGCGTGGTCGTCTTGGGTGAGTCGGACATCTGGATCAAGCTGGCGCGGTGCTGCACTCCCGTCCCGGGCGATCCGATCTTCGGGTTCATCACCCGCAGCGGCGGTGTGAGCGTCCACCGGTCCGACTGCACGAACGCGGAGGAGCTTAACCGGCAGTCGGATCGCATGGTGACGGTCGAGTGGAAGCCAACCGCAGCGTCGATGTTCCTGGTGGCGATCCAGGTCGAGGCCCTTGATCGGCACAAGCTGCTCGCCGACGTAACCCGCGCGCTCTCGGACGAGCGGGTCAACATCCTCTCCGCCCAGGTGACGACGACCCGCGACCGGGTTGCGGTCAGTCGCTTCACCTTCGAGATGGCCGACCCCAAACACCTGGGCCACCTGTTGGCCGCCGTACGGAAGATCGACGGGGTCTACGACGCCTATCGGGTCACGTCCGGCTCCTAGCCGGCCAAGACCCCCGCCCGCGGCCTGCTCGCGGTCAGCCCGCGGTGGCCGCGCGCCATGTGTTCAACATTCGCCCCCTCCGCAACGCCTCAACCGGGCAAGTGTCGAACACTTATACGAGGAAGCGGTGACGGGCCGGGGTCGAGGGCGCGCGGGCCGAGGCGGGCGGGGAATGAGGGCGCCGGTTAGAGGCGGCCGCAGTTGAGGGCGCCGGGTTGAGGGGTCGGGACGAGGCGGTCCGGGTAGAGGGGGTGGACGCGGGGCGGTCTGTCAGGAGGAGGGCGACGGCGACGCGGGCGCGGTGGTCGACGCCGGCGTCGCGCTGGGCGTCGGCGCCGCCGTGGGCGTCGGTGCCGGCTCCGCGGTCACCGGGCCGACCGTGACCGATTTGAAGGTGAACTTGGTCTTCGGGTGACCGCCGCCAGCCTGCGCCTCGAAGGCTCCGTCGTCGCCGCCGGCCGCCACCTTCTTGATGAGTTCCATGCCCTGGATGACCCGACCGAAGAGGCTGTAGTCGCCCTGAAGCTGGCTATTCGCCCAGAGGAAGAAGAACTGGCTGCCGTTGGTGCCGGGCTGTCCGGTGTTCGCCATGGCCACGTCGCCCTCATGGTAGGCGGGCAGCTTCCCGCTGGGGAGGTTCTCGTCGGCGAAGCGGTAGGTCGCGCCGCCCGTACCCGTACCGCTCGGATCGCCGCACTGGAGGGCGAAAATGCTCGCCACGAGGCGATGGCAGGAGCTGCCGTCGTAGAACTTCCTGCTCGCCAGGTGGGCAATGCTGGCCGCCGTGCACGGAGTCTTCGACAGGTCCATCTCGACCTTGACGACGCCGAGGTTGGTGTTGAACGTCACGACCTGGAAGCCGGAGCGCGGCACATCAGTGGGCGGGGTGCCGACATTCTTGACGCCTGACGGGAGCGGGGAGGGGGACGGGCTCGCCGTAGCATCCGGGAATTCATCGATCCACTCACAGGCCGTCGGACCCGAGCTCGGGTTCGCCGTCGGCTCCGAATCCCCACCACCGGTCGCGGCGACGATCCAGACGATGGCCGCGACAACCAGAACGCCCGCGACGGCCGCTCCGATGCGGGCCTGGAGTAGGCGCTTGCGGCGCGCGGCCTCCTGTCGCGCGGCCATGTCCCGCTCCAGCCTGGCTCGCGCGGCTGCACGCTGGCGGTTGTCCCGTACCGAACTCACTGTCGCTCCCTTATCGGTGTTTCTGACTCAGGCCTGGCGTGGCGCTCATCGCCCCGTCGGCGACGCCGATGGCGAGGCCGACGATGAGGCCGACGACGAGGCCGACGACGAGGCCGACGGCGCCACCGAGGCCGACACCGAAGGCGAGGCCGTTGCCCCCACGGAGAGCTGCTGGATGATCAGGTTCTCCTTCGGCTTGCCCTCGTAGACCGCCGCACCCTTGTCGTTGAACGCGCCGCCCTTGGCCACGGCCTCGACGATCTCGAGTCCCTTGGTGACGCGACCGACGACCGAGTACGCCGGTGCCAAGTCGGACCCGTCGCCGTAGACGATCGAGAATTGCCCGCCGTTCGTGTTGGCGCCCGTGTTGACCATCACGATCGTGCCCTTGCCGTAGTACGTGGCGAGCGGCGTCGCGCCGGGGCTGGCGCCCGGGCTGGCGGCCGGACTGGCGCTGCCCGTGGGCGAGGGCGTCGACACGGAAACGGGCGCCAGCGGTATGTCCTCATCCGCGAATTGGTACGACGGGCTGCCGCTTCCGTCGCCGTTCGGGTCGCCGCAGGTCAGCGTCTTCGACACCACATTGAGACGGTGGCAGGCGCTGCCGTCGTAGTACTTCTGCTCGCCGAGGTAGGCGAAGCTGGCCGCGGTGCACGGCACCTTGCTGAGGTCGAGCTCGGCCTCGATGGTGCCCCGGTCGGTCTTGATGGTCATCTTCTCGACGCCGGAGCGCTTCTCCCCGGTGGTCGGGGGATGCCCCACGTCGACGATGTTGGGATCGGAAGCTGGGTCCCTGAGGGTCCACGAGCAGGTGCCGCGCGCCACGGTGTCGGTTCCGGCCGGCTCAGCATCGAACCCGCCCAGAAGCCACGTGGTGCCCAGGACGATCACGATGAGCGCGATGCTCGCGCCGACACCGGCCATGATCTGGCGCTTCCGGCGCGCCTGGTGGGCTTGGCGCGCGATGCGCCGCTCCGCCCGGGCCCGCTCCAGCTTGCGCTGCCGGTTACTCCTGGAAGCCACTCGTGCTCGCCTTCCCACGTACTCTGTGATGGTTCTTGTCGTCTGACCGCACTTGTCGTCTACGGCGCTCACTGCCGGCTATGTAGCCCAGTGCCACGCGCCACAGACCCGCCAGAGTGTACGGGCATGAGGGCACCCATTGGCGAGCGAGGCTGACTAACCGTGACCGGACTCCCAGTTACGCTGCGGGGATCGACGGGTGCGATCGGGAAGGAACCGTAAAGGTGCTGGTCACGGGCTTCGAGGCGGACGCGTTCGGTACCAACTGCTATGTCCTGGCTCCCGGGCCGGGCGAGCAGTGCGTCGTGGTCGACCCCGGCATCGGGGTGCTGACGCGGCTCGATGCCGTTCTGGCTGAACATCGCCTGCACCCGGCCGCGGTGCTCCTCACGCACGGTCACCTGGATCACACCTTCTCGGTGGCGCCGGTATGTGGCGCGCGCGGCGTCACCGCGTACATCCATCCCGGCGACCGCGAGCTCCTTGCCGACCCGGCCAAGGGCCTGTCCATGGACATCACGGCATTGTTCGGCGAACGTTCGAGCCGAACCGGCAGGCTCAGCGGCGGCCGCCTTCCGTACACCGAACCCGAGGACGTCGCGGAGTTGCCCGACGGCGGGCCAATCACGGTCGCCGGCCTGGAGATCACCGTGGACCACGCGCCGGGCCACACGCGCGGTTCGGTGCTGTTCCGGCTGAGCGGCGACGATTCGCCACTTTGCGTGTCGGGTGACGTGCTCTTCGCCGGCTCGATCGGACGGACCGACCTGCCGGGCGGGTCGATGCAGGAGATGCTGCTCAGCCTGCGTGACAAGATCCTCCCGCTGGACGACGCGACCGTCGTCCTGCCTGGCCACGGCCCCGCAAGCACCATCGGCCGAGAGCGCGCCACAAACCCGTACCTGCTCGACGTCGCGGCGGCCGGTACCGGGAAGATTTCTACATCGTTCGCCTCCGGCGAAGAAATCGCTGGCTGGTAGGCCCGCTTCATTGATAGGCAGGCGAGTGTGAGCCGAATTACTCCCATCAGTGGCTTTCCCGAGTGGCTGCCGCCACAGCGCCTGATCGAGCAGTACGTCCTGGACCGGCTCCGGACAACGTTCGAGCTCTACGGGTTCGCGCCGCTTGAGACGCGCGCCGTGGAGCCACTGGATCAATTGCTGCGGAAGGGCGAGACGTCCAACGAGGTGTACGTCCTGCGGCGCCTCCAAGCAAGCGAAGCGACCGATGACACGTCGCTCGGGCTGCACTTCGATCTGACCGTGCCCTTCGCCCGATACGTCCTGGAGAACGCGGGCAAGCTGCAGTTCCCGTTCCGCCGTTATCAGATCCAGAAGGCATGGCGCGGGGAGCGACCGCAGGAAGGCCGTTATCGGGAGTTCCTCCAGGCCGACATCGACGTGATCGACCGGGACACGCTGCCGTTCCACTACGAGGTCGAGATCCCACTGATCATCGGTGACGCGCTGAGCAGCCTTCCGATTCCCCAGATCCGGATCCAGGTCAACAACCGCAAGCTCTGCCAGGGCTTCTATCGAGGACTCGGCATCCCCGATCCCGAGGCCGCGCTGCGTGCCGTCGACAAGTCCGACAAGATCAGCCCGGCTGAGGTCGCCGACCTGCTGACGCTGACCGCCGGGGCGACCGAGTCGCAGGCGAAGGCGTGCCTCGCGCTCGCCGAAATCTCCACTGAGGACACCTCGTTCGTGGATGCCGTCCGCGCGCTCGGCGTGGGCGACCCGCTCCTGGATGAGGGCCTCGAGGAATTGGTACGGGTCGTCGAGGCGGCCCGCGAGCACAACCCCGGCCTGCTCGTCGCCGACCTTCGGATCGCCCGTGGGCTCGACTACTACACGGGCACCGTCTACGAGACGCGGCTGTCCGGGTACGAGCGATTCGGGTCCATCTGTTCGGGCGGGCGCTACGACAACCTGGCCACGTCGGGTTCGGACCGTTATCCCGGCGTCGGCATCTCCGTCGGGGTCTCGCGGATGTTGGGAGTCCTCTTCGGGGCGGGCATGCTGTCGTCGTCGCGCTCCGTCCCGACCTGTGTGCTGGTCGCGGTTCCGGCGGAGGAACGGCGGCGCGAATGCGACCGGATCGCGGCCGCCCTTCGGGACCGAGGGATCCCGACCGAGGTGTCGCCGTCCGCGGCGAAGTTCGGTAAGCAGATCCGCTACGCCGAGCGACGCGGCATCCCGTACGTCTGGTTCCCCGGCGACGACGCCACGGCGGACGGCACAGTGGACGGCACAGTGGGCGGCGCGGCGGCCCGCGCGGCGGACGAGGTGAAGGACATCCGCTCCGGCGATCAGATCCCGGCCGACGCTGCTGTGTGGATGCCCCCCGACGACGACCTGCGGGTGCGGATCACCGGTACCGCCTGACGCCGCCATAAGATCGCCTCGATCATGAGCTGACCGCCCCCCAACCGCGCCGATCATGACCTCCAAATCATGATCGGCGCGAATTTGGGGACGCCAAGTCATGATCGAGGCGATCTTGGGGGAGCGTCGGGGCATGGCATGATGCCGGTGTGGGTGGGCGCCCGGTAGGTCCACAGGTGACCGTCGTCATTGGTGTCGACGGTGCCGGCCGCACCCGTCGTCTCGACGAGATCGGTGCCGCGACCGACGGCGCCGTGGTTCGGGTCAACCCTCCAGTAGGGACGGTCGACGACCTCGCCGCCCAGGTGGCCGGCGCCGCCGGGGATGGCCGGATCGTCCTCGTCGACGATGCGCACCGACTCGGCCCCGATGAGCTGCGGCTGCTCACGTCCATCGCTCGCCAGGGGACGGCCATGGTGATCGCCCGGCGGCCCACCATCACCAGCGCCGAACTCGCCGACCTCGACGGGGTGGTCGCTTCGCGCGGCGCCGTCGAGGAGCTCCAGCCACTCGACGTGGCGGCGGTGTCCGCACTCGTCGCGACGGCCACCGGCCGACCAGCCGGTCTGGACGTCGGCGCGGCGGTACACGCCGGATCGGCCGGCCTGCCGGCGGTCGCCGTGGCACTCGCGTTAACCCCACCCGGCGTACCCTCGCCAGCGTTGGTCGCCCGCATCCAGCGCCGCCTCGCGGTGCTCGACCCGGCGGTCGCGGGACTGGCCCGGCTGCTCGCTCTCCGGCTGGACCTGCCGGATGGGGTCCTCGCTGCGGCATCCGAACTCGCCGACCTTCCCCGTGGCATGCGCACACTGCGGGACGAGGGTCTGCTCGTCCCGGGCTCGGAGTCGATGATCCCCGCGATCGCCGACGCCATTCTGGCTGAACTTCCGCCCGCCGAACGCCGCCGCACACATGAGGCGATAGCCCGGGCTCTGACCGATGCCGGCGCGGACGCGATCGCGGCCGCGATCCAGCTGCGTGCGGCGAGGGTGCTGATTCCGGCCGCGGCAGCCGTGTACGCCACAGCCGGCGATCGCCTTCGCTTCGACGATCCGTCGGCCGCCGTCGGATGGTACGACGACGCGCTCGCCGCCGGCGCCGTCCCGGCGACCGTGGCCGCGGGTCGCGCCGAGGCCGCCGCGCAGCTGGGCCTACCCATAGACGTCGGGCCCATAGACGTCGCGCCCGACGACGCCGGCCGGCTCGCCCTGGCCGACGCTGCCGTTCAGGCCCACCAGGGCCGGGCCGATCGCGCGGCGCAGGCTCTTGTGAGTGCCGGCCCGCCGGGCGCCACATTGGCCGTCCCCGTTCTCATCGCCACCGGTCGACTGGACGAGGCGCGGGCGGCGGCGAGCCAGGGCGGGCCGGTCGGCATTCGTCTCGTCGCAGAGGCGGCGCTGACCGCGATCACAGAGCCGACCGCGGCCGTGCCCCTCTTCATCGAGGCGGCCGAGGCCATGGAGCGGACGCCACCCGTCGTCGTCCTGCCGGACACCGCGCACGCGCTCGGGGCCCTGGTCGCGGCGATGGCCGGAGATGCGGCATCGGCCGAGCATCTGTTGGAGCGAGCGATCGGGGTCGGCGCGGGTGGACCGGTCTTTGGCGACCGGCACCGGCTGCTGTTGGCATGGGTCCGGATGCGCGCTGGCCGGTACGACACAGCCGTCGCCGAACTGGATCGCCTCACCGACGCGCAGCTGCTGGGTCGGGAGCGACTCCTCCTCGCGGCACTCTCAGCCGGCATCGCCCGCCGCAGCGGGGACGTCGCCCGGCTTCGCGACGCGTGGGCCAGCGTCGAGCCCGCGCTCGCCCGCCGCGCGGTCGACCTCTTCGTGGTCGAGTCGGTCGAGGAGTTGGCGGTGGCCGCCACCCGATTGCGCCGGTTCGCCAAGGTCGAGCCGGTCCTCGAGGCGCTCGACGACATCGTCGCCCGGCTCGGGCATCCCGCGGCGTGGGCGGTCGCCGTCGGGTGGATCCGGCTGCAGCTCGCGATTGCGGCCGAGGACGCCGGCGCCGCCGCTACCGCGGCGCGCGGGTTGTCGACGATCGACGAGGCCCGGCTGGGCGCACGCCAGCGGGCGCAGCGCGCGGCGGGTCCCGCGTGGGCGAATGTGCTCGGTGGCGACGTCGACGCCGACGCCGCGATGGCGGTCGCCGACGGGCTCGCGGCCGTGGAACTCCCCTGGGAGGGATCACGACTGGTCGGACAGGCCGCAATCCGGACCTCGGACGCCACGGCGGCGCGCCGGCTGCTCGAGCGGGCCAGGGATCTCTCCAGTGCCGAGGTGCTCACCTCCGGCGGCCGGGCGGAGACGCAGTACGGCGGACTCTCCGAAAGGGAGGTCGAGGTCGCCCGGATGGTGCTTGATGGCGGCACCTATCGAGAGATCGGTTCCCGCCTGTTCATCTCACCGAAGACGGTCGAGCACCATGTGGCGCGCATCCGTACCAAGCTTGGCGCCACCAGCCGGGCCGAGTTCGTCGCCGCCCTCCGCACGGTCCTGCACGTTGCTGACCAGCCAGGATGAGTGTCGCCCGGCCGACACTTGCCATGCTCGCCCATGTCGATCTGCTGTGGTCCCCTATAGGCAGCACGCAGGTAGGGGGGTTGTCCCGATGTCCGGGCACCCCGCAGCTCCGCAGGATGACTTCAAGCCCAGCCACGGTGGCCGGGATTACGTCGAAGTAGCGACACGTCAATCAACACACGTAAAGAAGGAGCGGAACAATGACTGTCAACGTGTCCGAGGCCATCAAGCAGCTGATTCTGGACATCCTCGGCAACCGCCAGACTGCGCTGCAGTTCGTGGGCGATCCCGCCGGCGAGCTGGCCGCGCGCGGACTCACCGACGCCGATCTGTCCAACGTCGACGTCAATGGCTACGCCCGCGAGGTGTGCGGAGGCCCCGGCGTGCCCGGCAACGTGCAGACCGCGGTGCAGAACCACACGAGCCACTCGACCCAGCCGCCGGCCCACTCGGCCGAGCAGGTGGTCCAGCAGATCCAGCAGATCACCTATGTCGCCTACGAGGGCGACGAGACGATCATCAACGAGATCGTGCAGAACAACAACAACATCAATGTCGGCGACAACTTCCAGGGCGACATCGACGTGGACAACGTGACCGCCGACGACGGGGCCGTGGCGAACAGCGGCGACGGCGACGTCAACGCCGCCACCGGAGACGAGGCCCAGGCGATCCAGGGAGACAACTTCAGCGGCCAGGCCAACACCGGCGACGGTGCGATCCTGAACACCGGCAGCATCGACGGCCCGATCAACACCGGGGTGAACACCGGAATCCTCGCCGATGGCGACGTCACCAACGCGGTGGTCGGCGACAACAACCAGACCGCTCAGGTCGAAGGCTCGGCCGACGACGCGATCTTCAACTTCGGTGCCGGCAACGTGACCCAGGCCAACGACAACCAGGTCGACGGCGCGTTCGCCCTCGGCGGCAACGCCACCAATGTGGAGAACAGCACCCTGACCGGCTCTGCCGTTTCGGGCGAGGGCCCCGCCAGCGGCAGCTACAGCTACGAGGACAACGACACGACCAACACCACGACGACCACAACCAGTTCGGTCGACAACTCGATCGACAGCACCTACACGGACTCGTTCAATGTTGACACCGAGACGAACACGAGCTCCGTGGTCAGCACTGGCGACGTCAACACCGAGCAGGGCGATGGCGACCAGGACATCGACGAGGGCGTCGTTCCGGTCTAAGAATCAGGTCCGTCCCGTGGCGACGAGCCCTGCGGTCAACCCGCCGGGCTCGCCGCCGCGCTGAGGAGTAGGGCACACACATGACGGTGGAACCGACGCCGACCGAGTCCGCTGCGTTGGGCCGGGCGGCTGAGGTCGTCGACTTGTGTGTGCGCGCCTGCGAGGCGTACGGGCGATTGGATCTCACCAGACGGCTCGGGGCCGCGCGGCGCGGCCTGGTCGATCCCACCGTCCACATCGTCGTCGCCGGTGAGTTCAAGCAGGGCAAGAGCTCACTGGTCAACGCCCTGCTCGGTGCGGCGGTCTGTCCGGTGGACGACGACGTCGCCACGGCGCTGCCGACCTACGTCCGACACGGGCCGGATGCCGCGGCATTCCTGCTGTACGACGGGGATCCTCCGCGGCGGGAGCCAATCGCCATGGAGGACGTTCGAGGGTACGCGGTGGAGAGCGCTCGCCAGGCGGAGCCGGCCGACGCGCGACTCGTCGGAGTCGAGATTCACCTTCCGCGAAAGCTGCTCGCCGGCGGTCTCGTCCTCGTCGACACGCCCGGCGTTGGCGGGCTGGGTTCGGCGCACGCAGCGGCGAGTCTCGCCGCGATCTCGATGGCCGATGCTGTGATCTTTGTGACCGACGCGTCGCAGGAACTCACCCGCAGCGAGTTGGACTTCGTGCATCAGGCCCGCCAGCTCTGTCGTACCGTCGTCTGCGTTCTCACCAAGACGGACTTCTACCCGGCCTGGCGGACCATCCGCGACCTCAACGAGGGTCATCTGCGGTCGATTGTGGACGTACCACTGATGACGGTGTCGTCCTCGCTTCGTGCCCTCGCGGTGAAGGCGAACGACAAGGCGATCAATGCCGAGTCCGGCTTCGCCGACCTGGTCGCCTTCGCCACCGACCGGGTCGGCGGGGGCGCCGCGGATCGATTGGCCAAGGAGGCGGCCGCCGACGTGGTGGCAGTCTGCGACCAGATGATCGCACAGTTTGACGCGGAGCGGGCCGCGCTGGCCGATCCGGCCGCCGCGCAACGCGTACTGGATGGATTGAACGCGGCCCGGCAGCGGGTCGAAGTGCTCAAGTCGAGCGCGGCGAAGTGGAATCAGACGCTAGGCGACGGCATCGGCGACCTGAGCGCCGACATCGACCACGACCTGAAGGCGCGGCTGCGCGAGGTGCTTCAGGAGGCGGACGACGCGGTCGAGACGGTCGACCCGGCTGACACCTGGCCGCAGATGGAATCCTGGCTGCAGTCGCGTGTCTCTTACGAGTTGCTCGCGAACTACACCCTGCTGCGCACGCGCGCCGATGATCTGAGCGCGGACGTGGCGGAGCACTTCCGCTCCGCCTCCGGTGAGGTGTTCGAGCAACTCGCCGTCTACAACCCGACGCCGCTCATCTCCAGCACGCGGGTCGAGCACAAGATCGAGCTGGACAAGATGAAGGCCGGCAAGCAGGCGATGGTGGCGCTCAAGAGCGCCTACGGGGGAGCGCTGATGTTCACCATGCTTGGCGCCATGACCGGCATCGTCCTCGGACCGCTCAGTGTGGGCATCGGACTGGTGATGGGCCACAAGGGACTCCGCGACGAGAAGAAGCGCCAGCAGGTGGCGCGCCGGAACCAGGCCCGCAACGCGATCCGGCGCTACTGCGATGAGGTGAGCTTCGTCATGAGCAAGGATTCGCGCGACACGCTGCGCCGAATCCAGCGCCAGTTGCGTGACCATTACAGCGGGCTGGCCGAGGAGCTGAACCGGTCGAACGCCGAGGCGCTGTCGGGCGCGACCGACGCGGCGAAGCGGTCCCAGGTCGAGCGGGACACGCGGCTCAAGGATCTCGACGCCGAATTGGGTCGACTCCGCCAGCTCCGGCAGCGGGCCTTGGCGGTGACCGCATGAGTCTCATCGACCGTACCCGCGGCGTCCTGACCCGAGCCATCGACATCTACCGCGGCACCGGGAACGACGGCCGCCTCATGGCGGTACGCAATCGGCTCGACGAACCGATGCGCGTCGCCATCGCCGGGCGGGTGAAGTCCGGAAAGTCCACTCTGCTCAATGCGCTGGTCGGCGAGCGGCTGGCGCCCACAGACGCGGGGGAGTGCACGCGGATCGTCACCTGGTATCTCGACGGCCATACCTATCAGGTCGTGGCCAGGCCGAAGCAGGGGGAGCCGCGTCAACTGCGCTTCAGCCGCGAGGATGACGCGATCGAGGTGGACCTCGGTGGGCTGGCGCCGGCCGACATCGACCAGCTGGCCGTCACCTGGCCGTCCCAGGCGCTGCGCACCGCGACGCTCATCGACACCCCCGGCATCGGCTCGCTCTCCGAGCAGGTGTCCAAGCGCTCTTGGGAGCTGCTCGCCGCGGACGAGGAGGAGACCCCGGCCGACGCGGTGGTATACCTCATGCGGCACCTCCACGCGGGTGACCTCGAGTTCCTGCAAGCGTTCCACGACACCGAGGTCTCCCGACCCAACCCGGTCAACGCCATCGGCGTGCTGTCGCGGGCCGACGAGATCGGCGTCGGCCGCATCGACTCGATGGCCTCGGCACGCCGCATCGCCGCGCGGCTTTCGACCGAGCCGAACGTCCGGCGGGTGGTGCAGACGGTCGTCCCGGTGGCGGGACTGCTCGCCGAGACCGCGGTCACCCTCACCGAGACCGAGGTGGCCCAGCTACGCCGGGTGGCCGACGTCCCGGTCCGCGAGGCGGACGACCTTCTCCTCACCGCCGACCGCTTCGCGGAGCGGATGCCCGAGCTCGGGCTCACCTCGTTGGAGCGGGAGGCCCTGCTGCGACGCTTCGGCCTGTTCGGAGTGAGGCTCGCCTCGACCCTGCTGCGCCGCGGGGTGGCATCGACCGCGACCGAACTGGCCCGCGACCTCGCCGAGCGGAGCGGACTCGGGGAGCTGCAGGAGGTGCTCCGCTCGCTCTTCTTTGAACGGCGCGACGTGCTCAAGAGCCGCTCGGCTCTGCTCGCCGTAGACGCGCTCGTGCGAACCCAGCCCAGACCGGGCAGCGACGCCGTGGCGGCGGAGGTCGAGGAGATCGTGGCGTCCGCCCACCCGTTCAACGAGCTCCGCGTGCTTTCCTCGGTCCGTGCGGGTTGGGTGACCGGCAAGCCGGACGTCGTGGAGGACCTCGAGCGCATCATCGGCGGCGCCGGTCACGCGGCCCACCTGCGGCTGCATCTCGCCGCGGACGCCGGCCAGGTCGAGCTGACCTCGGCCGCGTCGGAGGCGCTCGCGCGCTGGCAGCGCCGGGCCGAGAATCCGATGACCCCGCACGAGATGGTTGTCGCCTCGCGCGTGGCCGTGCGGTCCTGTGAGGGGATGCTCGCCGAACTGGGGCGGGCCGGATGAGGCGGGCCGGATGAACCGGATCGGCGGGCCGTCAGGCCTCGTCGAGATCGGCGTGGGGATCCGTGGCGTCCTCGATGGCCGGTTCTTCCGCACTCTCCGAATCGATGGACTCAATGTGGTCGAACCCGACCGGCTCGTCGATCGTTTCGGGAACGGCCGTGTCTTGGTCGTGGGCGCCGGAGTCGCGCCACGACGGCGCGTCGGTGCCCGTACCGGAATCGCCGCGCCCGAATCCAAACTCCGCGCCCGCCCCCCCGCTCCCGAATGCCGTATGGGCGTCAGCGCCGTCGTTCGGTACCGCCGAGTCGTCCCCCCCGGCATGGTCGAGCCGATCGGCGGAGTCGAGGCGGTCGGCAGGGTCGAGGCGGTCGGCGAGGTCGAGGCGGTCGGCGGGGTCGAGGCGGTCGGCGAGGTCGATGTCCGCGGGGTCGATTCCGGCGGGTTCGACGTCGGCCGCAGGCGCGGTGGCGAGCGCGTCGAACCACGCCGCCGCCTCGATCTCGTCGCCGCGCTCGTTTCCCGGGGCCATCGGCACGGGGCTGTTCGCCTGCACAAATGGGGCGAGATGCTGCGCGATCTCGACCGGAGCCGTGTCGGCGTAGCTGACGACAGCCTCGGCCGCGAGGTCGTCAGGGAGGTCGGAGTGGCCGCTGTCCCGCAGCATCTCGGCTGGGTCGCGAACTACCGCGGCGCCCCCGGCGGCGCCCGCGTCACCAGCAAGCTCGTGGAACACGTCTCGGAGAGGGCGCGCGGCGGTCATGCCACTACTGTAGGGATGCACTCGATCGGGCGGGGTGGGGGAGATCCCCCGGGCGTCCCCTAATCCGCCGTACGACTGTGGAAAAGGCGCCGTTCCCCCGCCAGAATTCTCGTACCAAGCCTGTCGTACCAAGCCTGTCGTACCAAGCCTCTCGTACCAAGCCTCTCGTACCAAGCCCTCGAACCCCCGGAGCAGACGCGATGTACGCACTCGGCATCGATCTCGGCACCACCTACACGGCCGCGGCCACGTGGCGTAACGGCCACGCGGAGACCGCGTCCCTCGGTAGCCGGGCGGCCGCCATCCCCTCCGTTGTGCTGCTCCGCGAGGACGAGACGTTCCTGACCGGGGAGGGCGCCAACCGCCGTGGCCTGTCCGAGCCGCACCGGGTCGCCCGCGAATTCAAGCGCCGCCTCGGTGACACCACCCCGATCCTGCTGGGCGGAGTGCCGTACTCTGCCGAGGCGCTCACCGCACGCCTGCTGCGGTCCGTGGTCGACGAGGTCGTCAAACGAGAGGGCGGGCCGCCGACCGCGATCTGCGTGTCCCATCCGGCGAACTGGGGTCCATACAAGACAGATCTGCTGCTGCAGGCCGTCCGCCTTGCCGGGCTCGAGGAGCCGGTCTCGTTCACCACGGAGCCCGAGGCCGCGGCGGTCTTCTACGCGCAGCAGCAGCGCATCGATCCGGGTGCGATCGTCGCGGTGTACGACCTCGGCGGCGGGACC
Organism: Micromonosporaceae bacterium; assembly: GCA_045403155.1. Taxonomy (GTDB): domain Bacteria; phylum Actinomycetota; class Actinomycetes; order Mycobacteriales; family Micromonosporaceae; genus JAXIPB01. Next base: position 5,051 of record JAXIPB010000119.1, on the reverse strand, counting down.
TTCGATGCCGCCGTGCTTCGCAAGACACTGGTCGGGTTCGAGATTCTGGGCCGACCCGAGGGCATCGAGCGACTTGGCGGGATCGACTTCGACGCGGCCGTCTTCAGCCACGTAGCCCGCGCGATCGGCGGGAAGTTGGACGAGCTCGACGAGGACGACCCGGCGGTGATCGCCGCGGTGGCTCGGCTCCGTGAAGAGTGCGTGTCGGCGAAGGAGGCGCTCTCCGCCGACACCGACGTCTCAATCCCGGTTCTGCTGCCCAACGTCTCCACCGAGGTACGGCTGACCAGGGCCGAGCTTGAGGCGATGGTCCGGCCGGCGCTGCACGACTCCATCGAGGCGCTCAAGCGAGCACTCCGCTCGGCGAAGGTGACCGCCGATCAGCTGCACTCCGTCCTGCTCGTCGGTGGCTCCTCGCGCATGCCCATCGTCGCCCAGTTGGTCGGAGCCGAACTGGGCCGCCCCGTGGCCGTTGACGCCCACCCGAAGCACGCCGTACCGCTCGGCGCGGCGTGGCTCGCCAGCGGTGCGCTCGCCGCTGAGGCGCCACCGCGGGCGCTCGCCAACGCCTCCGGGTCGGCGCCGGTCGGCGTCGCGCCCGTCGGCGTCGCGCCGGATCGCTCGTCGGGCGCCGACGCGCCGGCGGTCCTGCCGACGATCACGCCGACGGTCGCGCCGGCGGCGAGTCCGGTGGGGTTCTCGGTCGGCACGGCCTCCGTCGGCAGCAGCGCCCCATCCGCCGCGTCGTCGCCGCGGGCGTCCGCGACGGCATCCGTGCCCGTGAGCAACGAGCCGACCCAGTTCGTCGGGGCGGTGCCCGGCGTGCCCAGACCTGCCCCGTCGCCGCCGACACCGCGGTCCCGGAACACGGTCGCGCTGATCGCGGCCGGGGTCGCGCTCGTCGTCGTACTCGCAGGCGGCGGCATCGCCCTGGCCCTCACCAACTCTGGTAACGGAGATCCTGGCGCCTCCGGAAATGGCTCGACACAGCCGCCGTCGTCGCCCACTTCCGCCGCCCCGGCAGTGGTGCCGGCGGACGAACAGTGCACCGAGGCCATCAAGAGCAACCCGCGGTGGGTTTGCCTGACCAGCGCGACGATCAGCGGCGACCAGGTGATGATCGAGTACGAGTTCGAGGACGGCGGCACGCGGTTCGACATCAGCGGCGGTTACCACATCCACTTCTATGGCGCCGATGCCACCGGCGCCAATCCGCCCGACCGCGTTATGGGCAGCCACGCGTCGCAGCGCGGTTCCTGGTACGTGGAGGATCAGGAGCCCTCAGTTCATCCAGCCGGAAGCAGCCAGTACGAGACGCTCGACGGACATCCCAAGGTCTGCGCCCGCATCGCCCGCTCCGGCCACCAACTCGTCCAGGACACCAGCGGCAACGGCACCTACAAGACGGGCAACTGCGTCACACTCACTCGCGTGTGATCCACTGTGTCAGGCCGGCGAGCGCAAGCGTGAGCACCTGTCGGCGTGCGCGATCGGGGGGCCACGCCGATCGCCGCCGCAGGTGCACGTAGCCCCAGCAGACGGTGGCGAACGTCGCGACCGCCGTGTCCTCGACGCTCAGGCCGTGCAGGGCGACGCTGCCGTCCGCGACACCGGCGCGAAGAGCGGCCGACACGGGGTCGAGAAAGCTGAAGCTCTGGGCGGTGACGTCGCGCATGCGATCGGCGGCCCGGTCGAACACGTCGTCGGAGACGCCGAGCAGATGCAGGTGTCGGTCGGCAACGTGGCAAAGTGCCTGCAGCGCCGAGCGCAGCCGGTCAGCGCCCGTCCCCGCTTCAGTCATCGCCGGCCACATCGCGTCGCGGAAGTCACGGGTCAACCGGGCCAGCAGCCCGTCGACGAGAGCTTCTTGCGTTACCTGCTGGCGCCATAGCGTGACCCGCGAGCGACCGACCCGCTCGGCGACACGCTCCAATGTGAGTCCCCCATAGCCGTGCTCCTCGAGCACCGCGATGGTGGCGTCCAGTAGCCGATCGTCCATGTTCCGATCCTACCGCATCGCGAAGCAGGTGTATTGCGTGGATGCAACATCTGTGTTTCACTGATCTCGCGATCACAGAGAGAGGAGAAGGCGATGAGCCAGATACCACTTCGGGACGGAGTACGGCGTTTGCTGGAGGCGGCCCGCAACGAGGAGTGGACGTTCAACCGAATTCTCACTGCTGAGGAGCGTGAGCGGGTCGGCTCCGAGGGCGCACCAGAGATCAAGGAACTGCTGATGCGCGCGACCGCTGGCCGTCGTCGTGCAACAGCCATGTTGCGCGAAGTCGCTGCTGGTCGCTCTGCCGATGGTTGCGTCGACCCCGAGCTCGGACCGATCGGGACTTGGGCCGAGGCGCATCGTGACGCCCACGAGACGATGTCCGGCCTGCTGGTGGCGCTCGACGGCGTGGACGAAGAGCAGCTCGCCGCGAACCCGGGTCCCCGCCGGAACCACCCGCAGTACCACTGGCGCGACGTCGCCATCTACGCGGTTCGCGGACCGATGCTCAGCTATGCCGAGTGGCACCAGCGTGCCGCTCGCTCGATGGAGGCGATTGGCGTTCTGAGTCGCTGGTACGAGGCGGTACGCGGCACCGATCTGCCGACCAAGGCCAGATCGGATGCCAGCTACGACCTGGCGTGCGGGCTCGCCCGGGCGGGTCGGCTCGACGACGCGATGGAGTATCTGCCCGACGCCTTCGCCTACAACGATCGCGCCGCGGTGCCCGTGCTCAAGGCGTGGGCCCGCGAGGACGCGGACCTGACTCCGCTCGCCGATCGACCCGACTTCCGCTCCCTCGTCGGCGCGGCCTGACCCCCACCCACCCACGATCGCGCCGATCATGATTTGGAGGTCATGATCGACGGATTTCGGCGACGCTCAGTTCATGATCACCGCGATCTTGAGCACACCCCATCTCCGGTGACTCACATATGCCCCCAAGATCCCGTCGATCATGATGTCAGCGTCGCCCGACGGCGCCGATCATGACCTCCAAATCATGATCGGCGATAAGGGGGGAAGGGGAGGGGGCGGGGTTAGAGGGCGCCGGTGGCGACGATGTGGCGGATGTTCTCGAGTGCTTCGGCGAGGTCCTCGTCCGTGTCGCTCTCGTGGTCCTGATAGAGGTGGATCGTGACCAGGCTGCCCCCGACGTCGTCCGGGTCGATCTGCAGCCACCCGTGGTAGGGGCCGCTCTTCGCTCCCCACTCCAACCGCCGCTCCAAGCCGTCCACATGCAGCCAGCCCTCGGCGCGGTGCAGTTCGCCGGCATCGTCCTCCTCCTCGACCACCACATCGTCGCCCAGCGCCGGCTCGGCGTCGATCATGCGAGGGAAGTAGTCCGGGAGGTGATGCACGTCGGCGAGGTAGTCAAACAGCGCTTCGGGTTCCGCCGCGATCGTTGCGGTCTGCTCGTAATCGGGCATGGCAGGCGCCCTCCTCTCCGTTGCAGGTCTACCCCGTTTGGCGGGGGCGCGGGCGAAGACTGCGAGAATGCCGCTTGTGATTCGTACCCATGAGGCCGGCCGACTCCGTGCGGCCGACGCCGGCACGGCGGTGACCCTGGCCGGCTGGGTGGCGCGCCGGCGCGACCACGGCGGCGTGACCTTCATCGACCTTCGGGACGCCTCCGGCGTCGTACAGATCGTGCTGAGGGAGTCGGAAGAGGCTCACGCACTGCGCAACGAGTTCTGCGTGAGGGTCATCGGCGAGGTGGGGCGCCGGCCGGAGGGGAACGAGAATCCCGACCTGCCGACAGGTGAGGTCGAGGTCGTGGTCACCTCCCTCGAGGTGCTGTCCGAGGCCGCCGCACTGCCGCTGCCCGTCGACGACACGATCGAGGCCGGCGACGATATCCGGCTCAAATATCGCTACCTGGACCTGCGCCGATCCGGCCCGGCCGCGGCGCTTCGCCTGCGCTCGATGGCCAACCAGATCGCCCGCGAGGTGTTGCACGCCCGCGACTTCAACGAGATCGAGACACCCACCCTCACTCGGTCCACTCCGGAGGGTGCCCGCGACTTCCTGGTCCCGGTTCGGCTACTGCCAGGAACCTGGTACGCCCTGCCGCAGTCCCCGCAGCTGTTCAAGCAACTGCTGATGGTGGCCGGCATGGAGCGCTACTACCAGATCGCCCGCTGCTACCGGGACGAGGACTTCCGCGCCGACCGCCAGCCGGAGTTCACCCAGCTCGACATCGAGATGTCCTTCGTCACCCAGGACGACGTCATCGAGTTGGCCGAGGCGATCGTCGCCGCGCTCTGGGGCGAGCTGGCCGGGGCGGAGGTTTCGCTGCCAATCCCGCGACTGACCTGGCACGACGCGATGGCGCGGTACGGATCGGACAAGCCGGATCTGCGGTACGGCTTGGAGCTGGCCGACCTCACCGACTATCTGCACGGGACCGACTTTCGGGTCTTCTCCGCGGCCATCATGGCGGGCGGATATGTGGGCGCGGTCGTCATGCCGGGCGGCGCCGCTCAGAGTCGCACGGAGCTCGACGGCTGGCAGGAGTGGGCGAAGGCCCGCGGCGCGAAGGGCCTCGCCTACGTCGTACTCGATGCCGAGACCGGTGAGGCGCGCGGTCCGGTGGCCAAGAATCTCTCCGCCGAGCACCTCGCGGGTCTCGCCGACGCGGTAGGAGCCAAGCCCGGAGACGCGGTCTTCTTCGCCGCGTCGCCGAACCGGCGCGAGGCGCAGGAACTCCTCGGCGCGGCCCGGATCGAGATCGCGCACCGAGTGGGGCTGGTCGACGTGGACGCCTGGGCGTTCTGCTGGGTCGTGGACGCGCCGATGTTCGAGCCGACCACGGTGCTGCCTGATGGGACGGGGGGCGGCTGGACCGCGGTGCACCACCCGTTCACCTCGCCCACCGCCGAGTGGATGGACTCCTTCGAGTCCGCGCCGGGCGACGCGCTCGCCTATGCGTACGACATCGTCTGCAACGGCAACGAGATCGGCGGCGGCTCCATCCGTATCCACCGCGGCGACCTGCAGCGGCGGGTCTTCGATCTGCTCGGCATCACCCCCGACGAGGCACAGGAAAAGT
>JAXIPB010000238.1:0-32232 GCA_045403155.1 Micromonosporaceae bacterium | reverse complement strand
CTTCGCGGGCGACCTCATGCGACTCGTGCCACGAGGCAAGAGCTGGGATCACGACGCTGGTGTCTGCCGTGACAATCACCGGATGCGATCCTCGTCGATGAGTCGGCGAACGTCCGCACTGGTCAGGGTGGACACGTCGGCCGGCGCCCGGAGCACCGGGCCGTCGTCGAGGTGATCGATCACGACATCCACGCCCCTTGGATAGATCTCAATGTGGCCGGCCATCAGTTCGATCTCCACCTCGCTGCCTCCACGGAGTCCAAGTCGCTGCCGCATGGCCTTTGGAATCAACACCCGGCCCGCGGAATCGATCGTCGTCACCATGCCATCATCATGGCACAGAGGTGCCATATGGGTGCCAGCTCATGGAATGCCCTGACATCGCACGCCAAGATCGCCACGATCATGAGTTGACCGTCGCGAATCCGCGCCGATCATGACCTCCAGGTCATGATCGACGATTGGGGGGGCGAGCCCAGCGGGGCGGCGGGCGAAGCGTTTCGATAGTCTGCGGTTTGTGCGGCGACGAGGCCGACGACATGGCCGTTGACCGCGGAGCGCCGCCCAGGTTCGCTGTTTGTGGGGCACTCGGGACGGGGCGGCCTGGACACTTGGCAATGCGGCCGCCGGCCGAGACGCCGGCGCATGACATCGAGGAGACGCTCCCGTGACTGTCCGGGTTGGTATCAATGGATTCGGCCGGATCGGCCGCAACTTCTACCGGGCCGTGCTTGCCTCGGGCGCCGACATCGAACTGGTCGGCGTGAATGATCTCACCGACAACGCGACGCTGGCGCACCTGCTCAAGTACGACAGCATCCTTGGTCGGCCGCCGTACGAGGTGAAGTCAACCGCGGACGACATCACCGTGGCGGGCCGCACGTTCAAGGCGTTCGCCGAGCGCGACCCATCCAAGCTCCCCTGGGGTGACCTCGGCGCGGACGTCGTCCTCGAGTCGACGGGACTGTTCACCGACGCCGACAAGGCCCGCGTCCACATCGACAACGGCGCCAAGAAGGTCATCATCTCCGCGCCCGCCAAGGGCGAGGACGTCACCATTGTCATGGGGGTCAACCAAGACCGGTACGACCCGGCCAAACACACGATCATTTCCAACGCGAGTTGTACGACGAACTGCCTCGCCCCGTTGGCGAAGGTCCTGAATGACACCTTCGGCATCGAGCGCGGCCTGATGACGACGATCCACGCGTACACCCAGGACCAGAACCTTCAGGACGGTCCGCACAAGGATCTGCGTCGCGCTCGCGCGGCGGCGATCAATATCGTGCCTACCTCGACCGGCGCGGCGAAGGCGATTGGCCTAGTGCTGCCCGAGCTCAAGGGGAAGCTGGACGGCTTCGCGCTGCGGGTGCCGATCCCGACCGGCTCCGCGACCGACCTCACCGTGACTCTCAAGCGGGAGTCCAGTGTGGACGAGGTCAACGCGGCGTTCAAGGCGGCCGCCGATGGCCCTCTCAAGGGCATTCTCACCTACACCGAGGACGAGATCGTCTCCGCCGACATCGTCACCGATCCGGCCTCCTGCGTGTTCGACTCCGGCCTCACCAAGGTGATCGGTAACATGGTCAAGGTCGTGGGCTGGTACGACAACGAGTGGGGCTACTCCAACCGACTCGCCGACCTGATCACGCTGGTCGGCTCGCAGTTGTGAAGGGCCTTGACGACCTCCTCGCCGAGGGGGTGACGGGTCGACGCGTGCTCGTCCGCGCCGACCTCAACGTCCCGTTCGCCAAGGACAACCGTGGGGTGATCTCCGACGACGGCCGCATCCGCGCGGTCCTGCCGACGCTGTCCGCGCTGCGGGATGGTGGGGCAAGGCTCGTAATCATGTCTCACCTCGGCCGGCCCAAGGGAACGCCGGACCGGACGTACTCGCTCGCTCCGGTCGCGCGACGGATGGCCGAACTGGGCTTCCCGGCGACCTTCGCCGCCGACACCGTGGGCGAGCAGGCGGCGGAGGCCGTCGAGCATCTCAAGGATGGCGGCGCGGCCCTGCTGGAGAACTTGCGCTTCAACCCCGGTGAGACGAGCAAGGACGAGGCCGAGCGGGTCGAGTTCGCGCGCGCGCTCGCGGGGTTCGGCGACGCGTACGTCGACGATGCCTTCGGTGCGGTGCACCGCAAGCACGCGAGCGTGTACGACCTCGCGAAGATGCTGCCGCACTATGCGGGGTGGCTGGTGCAGCGTGAGGTCGGAGTGCTGGGCAAACTCACAGGCGACCCGGAACGCCCATACGCCGTCGTGCTCGGCGGGGCGAAGGTCTCCGACAAGCTAGCCGTTATCGAGGCGCTTCTGCCCACAGTGGACCGTCTGCTGATCGGCGGCGGCATGTGCTTCACATTCCTCAAGGCGCTCGGCTACGAGACCGGCAAGTCGTTGCTCGAACTGGAGATGATCGAGACCTGCCGCGATCTGCTGAACCGGGCCGAGGGCAAAATCCTGCTGCCGACCGACATCGTCGCGGCGACCGAATTCAGCGCGGACGCCGAGTACGAAGTGGTGTCAGCCAGTGCGATTCCGCCCGACCGGCTAGGCCTGGACATCGGCCCAGAATCGGTCAGAGCCTTCGCCGATGGGCTCGCCGGTGCCCGTACCGTGTTCTGGAACGGGCCGATGGGAGTCTTCGAGTTCGCCCCATTCGCGACCGGAACCCGCGGCGTGGCCGAGGCGATCACCAAGGTCGATGGCCTCACCGTCGTCGGCGGCGGGGATTCGGCTGCGGCCGTGCGGGCGTTGGGCGTCGCCGAGGACGCGTTCGGGCACATCTCGACCGGCGGCGGGGCGTCATTGGAGTACCTCGAGGGAAAGACCCTCCCCGGTCTGGAAGCACTGGAGTCATAGTGTGAGCACGAGGAGCGAGCTTGCGAGCGCCCGTCGCGAGCGCGAGGAGCGAGCGAAGCGAGCCCCACAGTCGCGAGCATTCGCAAGCATCGCTGCGAACGAAAGGCAAGGCTAGGTGGCAGCAGAGCCGCGCCGACCACTCATGGCCGGCAACTGGAAGATGAACCTCAACCACTACGAGGCGAACGCGCTCGTGCAGAAGCTGGCGCACACCCTCTCCGTGAAGGAGCTCACCGAGGTCGAGGTCGTCGTGTTGCCGCCGTTTACGGACATTCGTACGGTGCAGACGGCGGTCGACGGCGACAAGTGGCTGATCGGGTATGGCGCGCAGGACATCTCGGCGCACGCGAACGGCGCCTATACCGGCGAGATCTCCGGCGGCATGTTGGCGAGACTGGGCTGCTCGTACGCGATCGTCGGTCACTCCGAGCGCCGGGCCCACCACGGTGAGACCGACGCCGTCGTCAACGCCAAGGCGAAGGCGGCCCTTGCGAACGAAATCGCGCCGATCCTCTGCATCGGCGAGGGTCTGGACGTTCGCGAGGCCGGCGGCCACATGGCGCACACGCTGGCGCAGCTCGACGCCGGGCTCGAGGGCCTCACCGCCGAGCAGATCGAGAAGGTGGTCATCGCGTACGAGCCGGTCTGGGCCATCGGAACCGGCAAGACCGCGACGCCCGAGGACGCGCAGGAGGTCATTGGGGCGATCCGCGGCCGGCTGTCAGGGCGGCACGGGCGCGGGGTCGCCGAGATTGCCCGCATTCTCTACGGCGGATCGGTCAAGGCGTCGAACATCGCCGGCATCATGGAGCAGCCGGACATCGACGGTGCCCTGGTCGGCGGCGCCAGCATTGACGCGGACGAGTTCGTCAAGATCTGCCGGTTTGCGATGTCATGACGGGCGCGTCGGGGATTTGGGTACGCAAGGACACGGTTTCGTAGCTGTCGGTGGTTGCCGGCGCTCGCCGGCTTGGGCCGGTTCGCGTGGCCCGGCCGCGCGCCCTAGAGTGTGACCTCAGGTCGGCTCGCCGACCTCCGCCCCCGACCACTCCTAACCCTGGTGACGGACCGTGGAGCGGCCGCCGCACACGATGCGCGGTTGCTCAAAGGCCGTGCCCGCGAGGAAGAGTATGCGCATCAGCGACCCCTCCGGAGTTCCTTCCGCGCCCTCTCTGCGTACGGCTCTACGTACGGCAGGCCCTCGCCGGTTCACTGGGCGGCGAGTTCGCCGCCTTCTCGCCGGCGCACTTGCGCTCGTGGGGCTCGTCGCGGTGGGTGGCTGTGACCTGGCCGGCGCTTCCAGCGCCCCGCCGCAGCCGAAAAAGGGCGGCACGCTCCACGTCAACATTCAGAGCGGCATCGACATCCTGGACCCGCAGCGGACGTACTCGGCCGTCGAGATGAACGTACTTCGGTTGACCACGCGCACGTTGACAACCTACCGATCGGGTTCCGCCGCGGATGCCGGCGAGATCGTCGCAGACCTCGCCACCGATACTGGACGTCCCAGTGAGAACAACCGGGTCTGGAACTTCACCCTCAAGCCGAACCTCAAGTGGCAGGGCGGCGAGCCGGTCACCTGCTCCCAGGTCAAGTACGGGATCGAGCGGCGCTTCGCCCTCGATCTTCTCGGCGACGACGGCGCCCCGTACCCGCTCACATATCTTGAGCCCAACGCCGTCGAGTACAAGGGCCCCTTTGTGGGCGGGAACAACAACGGCAAGGGCCTCGAGTCGATCCAATGTACCGACGAGCGGAACATCGTCTTCCGGCTGTCGCACTCGGTCGGTGATTTCGGATACACGCTGGCACTGACGACCTTCGCGCCGGTCCTACCGGCCAAGGACACCAAGCTCGACTACGCCAAGATCCCGTACTCAAACGGCCCGTACAAGATCGAGTCGCGCGACGACAAGAAGATGATCCTGGTCCGCAACAACTTCTGGGTGGAGAGCACGGACCAGGTACGCAAGGCGTACCCGGACAAGATCGTCTTTGATTTCCGCCAGGATGATGGCGGCGTGTTGACCAACGAGATGATCGAGAATCAGGGCGATGCCCGGAACACGATCATGCTGGATGGCAACGTCGCGCCCAACTTCTTGCAGCAGGTGATCAACGATTCCGGGCTGATGAACCGCTCGATTTCCGGACCTACGGGTGCGGTGCGATTCATGGCCATCAACACCAAGGTGGTGCCCAACATCGCCTGTCGCCAGGCACTGATATACGCCTTCAACAAGCGGAAGTGGCGAGCGGTCAACGGTGGTTCTGTGACCGGAGATTACGCGACGACCATGATTCCGCCGGGCGTGAACGGATACAAGTCGTTCGACGTCTACGAAACCAACACCCACCTCGAGGGCGACCCCGACAAGGCCGTCGATCTGATGGAGGCGCAGGACAAGGCGAACAAGCCATGCGACAAGAGGATCAAAGTCGCCTACCGCGATCGACCGCTCTTTCGCCGCTTGATGAAGACCGTCGTGGAGGCCTATCAGGTCGCCGGGATCCAGGTCGACGCCATCGCGCTCGAGGCTTCCACCTACTACGGTGGCGCCGGCATCGGCGACATCCTCAACCCGTACCACATGATGCTCGTCGGGTGGATCCCCGACTGGGCGAACGGCTCGGCCATCCTTCCACCCCTCTTCGACAGCAGCAGCATCGCCAAGCCGGACCCCATCACCGGCCACACCAACGCGAACGTGGCCTGGTCGCTCCTCAATGATCCGAAGATTGATCAGCAGATGGCCGCGACCCACGAGGAGTCCGATCCCGAGCGCCAAGGCGCGCTCTGGGGCGATCTTGATCAGCAGATCCAGGAGTTGGCCGTCACCGTCCCGATCCTGTATGAGAAGGCCATCACGCTGACCGGATCGAACGTGCTGGGTGGGTACATCCATCCGATGTTCGGAACGCCAGATCTGTGCGCGCTCGGCCTGGCACAGCCGTAAGCCGACTCACCCGCCCGCCGCGGCAAGCCCACTCAGCCGCGGTAAGCCCCACAGAAGCGCGGTAAGCCCCACAGAAGAAGGCCTCCGCAACGGCCCGGTATCATTCACCGGGTCCGCGGCGGGGACGGCTTCGCCCCAACCCAGAAGGCCGACGAGCCCCGAAGATCGCCCGAGAGGATCACCACCGCCATGAAGGCGTTCGCATACACGCTGGTTGTGCTGCTCATCATCACGAGCGTGCTGCTGACCCTGCTGATCCTGCTGCACCGGGGCAAGGGTGGGGGCCTGTCCAGCATGTTTGGTGGCGGAGTGTCCACCAGCCTCGCGGGGTCGTCGGTCGCCGAGAAGAACCTCGATCGCTATACGCTCGTCGTGGGCATTATCTGGTTCGCGTGCATTGTCGGCTTTGGGCTCTGGATCAAGCTCACCGAGACGCTCTGAGCGTCCGCCCGGCTTTCCCGTCGGGCCGCTCCGGCCTAGACTCGCTTGGTCTGCCCAGGCAGCCTGATTCCCCGCACCACCTCATCCGTCCACCGAGCTTCGCTTGAGCCTCAACCCCCCCGGACCTCAGGAGCGACAAGCCGTGGCAAGTGGAAACGCCATTCGTGGCACTCGAGTCGGTTCCAGCCCGGTGCGTTGGGTCGACGCCACCGCGGACCGCATGGAGGCCGTACCGCGCCGTTGCGTCGGCTACTGGTGTGCAAACGGCCACCACACCGAGCACTCCTTCGCCGCCGACGTCGCCGCGCCTGTGACCTGGGACTGCCCTAGGTGCGGCCTGCCCGCCGGACCGGACGAGGAGAATCCGCCGGCCCGACCGCACACCGAGCCGTACAAGACGCATCTCGCCTACGTCAAGGAGCGGCGCACGGAGGCCGACGCCGCGGCGATTCTCGCCGAGGCCATGCAGCGTCTCCGCGCCCGTCGCGGCGAATAACCTCCCCCCCCCCGCGCCGATCATGATTTGGAGGTCATGATCGGCGCCGATTGGCGACGCCAACATCATGATCGGCGGCTATCGGGGGGGCGGGGACGCCGCCGCCGACCAAGATTTCCGTTCTCCGAGGGCGCCACGACGGATCTTCGTACCGCAACAGCGATCCCGCGCGGCGGTGTCCGTGACGCCAAGCACGCTCGGCATCCATCGCCAAGATCGCCGTGATCATGACCTGACCGTCTCCCAAGAGCGTCGATCATGACCTGCGAATCATGATCGGCGGATTGGGGCCGTCAGCGGAGGCTGCGCAGGCTCGGCGATACCTCCCGCGCGGCGGCACGGTCGAGGAGCCAGAGCGTGCGTTCAACCGCGTGCACCCCGGCAGCCGGCAACTGCACCGGCCCGGCGCCGGTCAGCACCATGCCTACCGCTCCGGCCTTTTCCTCGCCGGCGGCGAGGAGCCAGATCTCCTCGGCGGTGTTGATGGCCGGCAGCGTCAGCGTCACCCGAACCGGCGGCGGCTTCGGGCTGCCCCGGACTGCGGCGACCGGGCGAGACTCGTACGCCGCGGGATGCTCGGGAAAGATCGAGGCGACATGCCCGTCCTCGCCGATGCTGAGCACCAAGAGATCGAAGTGGGGCAGGCGTGCCGTTCCGGGCCGAGCGGCGGCGGCCAACTCCTCGGCGTAGCGCGCGGCCGCCGCCTCCGGATCGTCGCCGTCGGGCCCGCCGGGCGCGGGCATCGGATGCACCCGATCTGGATCGAGCGGTACGTGGTCGAGCAGCGTCTCCCGGGCCTGGACATCGTTGCGATCCCGATGACCCGCGGGCAGGTAGCGCTCGTCGCTCCACCACACGTCGACGTGACCCCACTCAACCGCGTCGCGGGCCGCGCTGTCGCGCACGGCCCGGTACACGCCGGCCGCGACCCGGCCGCCGGTGAGCACGAGTGAGGCGAAACCCCTGGCCGCCTGCGCGTCAACGAGTCGCACGATCAGACGCGCCGCGGCCGCCTGCGCGAGGACGTCGGCGTCGGAGTGGACCAGAATCGCCGTCTCGGTCACGGCGACGGGCCCGTTTCCGGGGGTGCCGGATCGTGCCAGATGTGCACCCGGGCGGCCGGTCTCTCGGCCAGCCCGAACACGCCGGTCGCGGCCTGAAGCGCGGCCGCGTAGGGCTGGTCGGCGTCGAGACGCCGTAGCTCTTCGGCGAGTTGATCGCCGAGCTGTCGGCGGGCCAACGGCATGACCCGCTGCGGAAGACCGGTTCGGTTGAGCAGCGCCGATCCGTTGTCGCGCGCGATCGATATCGCCTCACCGTTGGCGAGCCGCAACTCGGCCGCCTCGACGAACTCGATGCCGCCAACGGCAGCGGGCACAACGCCGAGCCTCGCCTGCAGCCATCCCCGAATCAGCGCCGCCGTCGGATCGGCCGGGGCAGCCGTGACGCTCGCCGACACGACTGATGCGGTGGCCATGTCCAGCGCGCCGGCCAGCAGAGAACGCCACGGCGTCGCCCGCGTCCAGGCGAGGTCGGTGTCTCCGGGCGCGTAGTCCTCCGCCCGCTCGTGCAGCGCGGCGATCGGGTCCCGACTCTGCGCGACGTCGGTGATGCGGCGTTCCCCGACAACACCGAGCGGGTCGTTGGCGATGCGCGCCGGCGGCACATCATGCCACCACGTCACGACCGGGACGTCCGGGGCAAGCAGCGGAATGACCACCGACTCGGCGTGGCGCGTGAGGCGCCCATGCATGCGCAAGACAACCGCCTCACACGGTCCGAGCCGGCCCCCCACGACGATCTCCGCATCGAGACGCGACTCGCCGCCGTCGCTCGCTGTCGATTGGCTTCGTACCACGAGGAGGAGCCGGCACGGGTGCGCCGCGGCGGCCGTCGCGGCGGCGGTCTCGGCATCCCGCACTCGCTTCTCGCCAACGACGGCGACCAGGGTGAGCGCGAGGCCGCTGGCGACCCCGCCCGCGTTGCGTCGCTCCGCGGCCAGCGCCCGCACCACCTCCGTGCCCGTCGTGTCCCACAGAGCTATCACGGTCGCCTCCACAAGGTCGGCTCCAGCGCAATCATGGTCGCCTCCTCAAGGTCGGCTCCAGAGCAATCACTGAGCCTCCTAGTTCGCTCGCTCCGCGCCGCCACTGTGCGCCGTCGACACTGTGCGCCGTCGACACGGCTCGCCGCGCAGCGGCTTCGCCGGCGCGTCGCGCCGCTTTCGACGCCGCGGCGGCGCTCCGCTCGCTCACGGTCGCCTCCAGGTGCGGCCGTCGCGGGCGAGCATCTCGTCTGCCGCTCGCGGACCCCACTCGCCGGCGCGATAGGGGAACGGGACCGTGCCCTGCCACGCCACTTCCAACGGGTCGACGACCCGCCAGCCCGCCTCGACCTCCTCGGCGCGCGGAAACAGCGTGCTGTCTCCGATGAGTACGTCGAGCACCAGCCGCTCGTACGCCTCCGGGCTCGACTCGGTGAACGCCTCACCGTATTGGAAGTCCATCGTGATGTCGCGGACCTCCATCGTCGTACCCGGAACCTTCGAGCCGAACTTGAGCGTCACGCCCTCGTCCGGCTGGACCCGGATCACGAGTTGATTGTTGCCCAGCAGTTCCACGTCCTCGGCATTGAAGGGTAGGTGGGGAGCCCCCTTGAACAGAATCGCGATCTCCGTCACCCGGCGCGGCATCCGCTTGCCGGTCCGGATGTAGAACGGGACCCCGGCCCAGCGGCGATTCTGGACGCCCAGCTGGACCGCGACGTACGTCTCGGTGGTGGAGTTCGGCGGAACGTTCGCCTCCTCCGTGTAGCCGACTGCGCGTTCGCCGGCGACCCAGCCCTGCTGATACTGACCCCGGACCGTGCCGGTGTCGATGTCGGCGGGCAAGGTGATGGCCCGAAGAACCTTCAGCTTCTCGGTACGGATCTCGGTCGCGTCGAAGCTCGTCGGCTCCTCCATCGCCACCATCGCGAGCAGCTGCATCAGGTGGTTCTGCAGCACATCGCGGGCGGCGCCGGCGCTGTCGTAGAAGCCCGCCCGAGTTCCGATCCCGCCATCCTCGGCCATGGTGATCTGCACCGAGTCGACGTTCCGCGCGTTCCACACAGGCTCGAAGAGTGCGTTCGCGAACCGCAGGGCGAGTATGTTCTGGACCGTCTCCTTGCCGAGGTAGTGGTCGATGCGGAACACGTCGGGCGCGGTGAACACGTCGTCAACGAGCTCGTTGAGGGCGCGGGCGGAGGCGAGGTCGACCCCGAACGGCTTCTCCACCACGACCCGTCGCCAACCGCCCGCGTTCTCGTTGTCCGCCAGCCGCGTTCGCTGCATCTGCTTGAGCACGACCGGAAACGACGACGGTGGGATCGAAAGATAGAACGCGGCATTGCCGGGGATGCCATGGGTGTCCCTCAGCTGCTCCAGGGTCTGCGACAGCGTGTCGAACGCGGCGTCGTCATCGAAGGTGCCGGCCACGAACTTCATGTTGCCGGCCAGGCGCGCCCAGACCTCCTCGCGCCACGGTGTGCGCGCGTGCGACTGGGCCGCGTCGCGGGCCACGGCCTCGAAGTCGCGGTCGTTCCAGTCCCGGCGGGCAAATCCCACCACCACGAAGCCCGGCGGCAGGAGCCCGCGGTTGGCCAGGTCGTAGATGGCGGGAAGCAGCTTCTTGCGTGACAGGTCGCCGGTCACGCCGAAGATCACAAGGGCGCAGGGCTCGGGGATCCGGGGGAGGCGTCGGTCCAGCGGGTCGCGGAGGGGATTCGAGTATTGGGCGAACGGTCGGGGTCCAGTCATTGGGCGCCCGCCACCTTCGTTGGGTTACCGGCCCCAGGATCGCCGTCCAGAGAGCGGGCGGCCTCCAGCAACTGCGCCGCGGCGGCTGCGCGGTCGGTCAGGTGGAGCCAGAGCAGGGGTCGTCCGCGACCGGCCAGGGCCTGCCGATCGCCGGCGGCTTGCGCCGCCTGCAGTTGGCCGAACGTGTACGGCCGGCCGGGCACCTCCAGATCGTCGACCACCGCGCCGGTGATCTGAAGGAACACCCCGTTCTGTGGCCCACCCTTGTGGTACTGCCCGGTCGAGTGCAGGAAGCGGGGAGCCCAGCCGAACGTCACCGGCCGGCCGCTGGCGAGTGCGAGTGCCGGCCGGACGCCCGCCACGGCGGCGTCGCCGAACCGGTCCAGGTAAGCCATCACAGCGAGGTATCCGGTCGGACCGATCTCCCCGATGAGCCAGGTCAGCGCGGCCTTGAGGGTGGCGGCTCCGCCGGCATTCTCCCCATGGACCGCGATCGCGCCCTCGACAAACAGCGGGCGCTCCTCCTCGACGGCGTGCCGCTCGAGGATCTTGTTTGTGTTGTCCTTGCTCTCCGTGACGTTTGGCTGGTCGAACGGGTTGATCCCGAGCAGACGTCCGGCGAACGCGGTTGCGGCCTCCCAGGCGAGGAACTGCGCGCCGAGCGGGCCGTTGACGGCGATGTGCGGGCTGACCCCACTGCCCGGCATCTCGGCCGGCGCGAGCGCGCCGCCGACCGTCACCGTTAGCAGGTCGTCGCCGGTTGCGCCCGGTGAGGTTGGCGTCTCCACCACGACGGGGAGGATGCCGGTGCCGTTCTTACCCGTGGATTCCGCGATGAGCTGCTCGGCCCAGTCGCCTAGACCGGTGATGCCAGATCCGTCGTCGATCAGCGCGACCTTGTCCCGTCCCGCCAGCGCTGCCGCGCCGAGGGCGGCACCCAGCGCCAGCGACGGATTCTCTTCGATGGCGCCCAGGCTGCGGGAGAAGTCCTCGGCCTGGTCGAGCAGCTCCGACACCCGTACGCCGGCGAGCGCCGAAGGCACCAGGCCGAACGCGGTCAGCGCGCTGTAGCGCCCGCCCACCTCGTTGTCGGCGAGCACGACGTGCGCGCCCATCTCCCGCCCCAACGCCTCCAGCGGCGAGCCGGGGTCGGTCACGATGACGAAGCGCCGGCCGATGTCGGTCACCCCGGCCTCGGTGAAGGCCTGCCAGTACGCCCGGCGATGCGAATCGGTCTCCACTGTGGAGCCCGATTTGCTGGAGACGACCACGACCGTCCGTTCGAGCCGGTCCGTCAGGGCGGCCCGGACCTGGTGCGGATCGGTGGTATCGAGCACGGTGAGATCCATCCCGAGGGTCCGAGCGATCACCTCCGGCGCGAGCGAAGAGCCGCCCATGCCGGCGAGGACAACATGGTCGAGACCCGCGAGCTCATCGCGCAGCGCGGCGAGGGCGGGCAGAAGGTCGCGGCTGCGCCGGAACGTGTCCACCCAACCAAGGCGGATCTTCGCCTCCGACTCGGCGGCCTCACCCCACAGGGTGGGGTCCTTCTCCGCCAGCAGCCCTGGGACACCCGCGGCTCGGAGCTCCTCCCGGGCCTCCGCCGCCCCTTCGACGGCGTTGGCCCCTCGTACCGCGAGCCCGGCCGCCGCCTCGACCTCGTTCATACCGCTCACTGGCTCGCCCCAAGCTGGGTCTCGACGCTCTTGAGAAGCTCCAACCAGGACGCCTCGAACTTCTCCACCCCTTCGCGCTCCAGGGTCGCGATGACGTCGTCGTAGTCGATGCCCAGCGCGGCCAGGTCGTCGAGCACCTGCTGGGCTGTTCCGTACGAGGTCTGGACGATCCCCGGGTTGACCTCGCCGTGGTCGGCGAACGCGTGGATGGTCGGCTCCGGCATCGTGTTAACCACCCCCGGAGCGATCAATTCATCGACGTACATCACGTCGCGGTACTCGGGGTTCTTCGTTGACGTCGAGGCCCACAATGGACGCTGCGGCCGGGCGCCGGCCGCGGCCAGCTGCTGCCACCTCGGCGTCGCGAATGCGCGCTCGTAGCGTTGGTAGGCGAGCTGGGCATTCGCGTTCGCCGCCTTGCCGCGCAGCGCCTTCGCCTCGTCGGTGCCGAGCCGTTCCAGGCGCTTGTCGACCTCGGTGTCGACCCGGGAGACGAAGAACGACGCGACTGAGCCCAAGGCCGCGACGTCGTGCCCGTTGGCCAGGGCCTGCTCCACCCCGGACATGAAGGCGTCCATCACCTGGTCGTAGCGGTCCAGGCCGAAGATCAGCGTGACGTTGACGCTGATGCCGGCGGCGAGGGTCCGGGTGATGGCCGGCAGACCGGCGTCGGTCCCGGGGATCTTGATGTAGAGGTTGGGCCGGTCGACCATCCACCACAACGCCTTGGCTTCGGCCACGGTCTTGTCCGTGTCGTGCGCGAGGCGTGGGTCCACTTCGATCGAGACTCGGCCGTCCACACCGGACGTATCCTCGTACGCCGGCCGCATCGTGTCGCACGCTTGCCGGACGTCGGTCGTCGTGATCATCCGCGCCGCCTCGTCGACGCCGATGCCGCGTACAGCGAGATCGTGCAACTGCTCGGCATAATGGTCGGAGTCGGCGAGTGCCTTGGCGAAGATGGTCGGATTGGACGTCACGCCCACGACGTACATGTCTCGTCGCAGCCCGTCCAGGCCGCCGCTGACCAGCCGCTCGCGCGAGATGTCATCGAGCCAGATAGCCACGCCGGCGGCGGTGAGTTCCGCTAGTCGGTCGGTCATGAGGGCCTCCTCAGTTGCCGGTGGTCGAACCCTTGATCTCTCCTGCGCGGGAAAGGGACGCCCGCGCAGCCGCGACGACGTGGTCGGCGGTGAACCCGAACTGCTCGAAGAGCACCTGGTAGGGCGCGCTCGCGCCGTAGTGCTCAATGCTGACGCACTCACCGCTGTCCCCGACGAGATCGTGCCACGACATCGCCACCGCCGCCTCCACGCTTACCCTCGCTTTCACTGACGGCGGAAGAACGAGGCTCCGGTACGCCACGTCCTGCGCCCGGAACCACTCCTGACACGGCATCGAGACGACGCGGGTGGGGAACCCGTCCGCCTCCAGCCGCTCGCGCGCGCCGAGGCAGATGGAGACCTCCGAGCCGGTGCCGATCAGGATGACCTTTGGCTGGCCGCCGGTCGCGTCGGCGAGGACGTAGCCGCCTTTGCGCACGTTCTCGGCGGCCGCGACCTCGCCCCGGTCGAGTACCGGCAGGTTCTGCCGGGTCAGGCATAGGGCCGTCGGCCGGTCGGTGTGCTCGAGGGCGAGCCGCCAGGCCCACACCGTCTCGTTCGCGTCCGCCGGCCGCACCACGTCTAGGCCAGGGATCGCCCGCAACGCCGAGAGTTGCTCGATCGGCTGGTGCGTGGGACCGTCCTCGCCCAGACCGATCGAGTCGTGTGTCCAGACGTAGATCACCGGCAGTTTCATGAGCGCGGCCAGTCGTACAGCCGGTCGCATGTAGTCGCTGAAAACCAGGAAGGTGGCGCCGTAGGGTCGGGTGCCGCCATGCAGGACGATGCCGTTGAGAATCGATCCCATCCCGTGCTCGCGGATTCCGAAGTGGAGCGTGCGCCCGTACCAGTCGGCCGGGAAGACCTTGGTGGAGTGCTCCGGCGGGGCGAACGAGGGCTCGGCCTCGATCGTGGTGTTGTTACTTTCGGCCAGGTCGGCCGAACCGCCCCACAGCTCCGGCAGCACCGGCGCGATGGCCTTCAGAATGTCGCCCGAGGCCTTGCGGGTAGCCATGCCCTTGGGGTCGGCGGGAAACTCCGGCAGCGCCGATATCCAGCCGTCGGGGAGTTCGCGGAGGGAGAGCCGCCGGAACAGGGCGAGACGATCCGGGTTGGCCGCGGCCCAGGAGTCGTACGACGGCTGCCACTCCGCGTGAGCGGCCCGTCCGCGCTCGACGACCGCCCGGGCGTGGCCGAGCACGTCGCTGTCGACGTCGAACGTCCGGTCCGGGTCGAAGCCGAGGATCTGCTTGGTCGCGGCGACCTCGTCCGCCCCCAGCGCGCTTCCGTGGATCTTGCCTGTGTTCTGCTTGTTCGGCGCCGGCCAGCCGATGATCGTACGCAACTGGATGAACGACGGCCTACGGGTCTCAGCCTTCGCCGCCAGCAGCGCGCGGTACAGGGCGGCGGCATCCTCGTGGTATCCGTCGCTGCCGCGCCAGTCGACCCGCTGAACGTGGAAGCCGTACGCCGCGTACCGCGCCGCGACGTCTTCGGACTTCGCGATATTCGTGTCGTCCTCGATCGAAATCTGGTTGTCGTCCCAGATCACGATGAGATTGCCGAGCTTCTGGTGGGCAGCGATCGAGCTGACCTCGTGGCTTACGCCCTCCTCGATGTCGCCGTCGGAACAGAACGTGTAGATGAAGTGATCGAACGGGCTCTGCCCAGCGGGTGCGTCCGGGTCGAACAGCCCACGCTCGCGGCGGGCGGCCATAGCCATGCCGACCGCGTTGCCGAGGCCCTGCCCCAGCGGCCCGGTGGTCGTCTCGACCCCGACGGTGTGGCCGTGCTCCGGATGTCCCGGGGTGAGCGAGCCCCACTGCCGGTAGTGCCTGAGATCATCAAGCTCCAGGCCGTATCCGGAGAGGTAGAGCTGGATGTAGAGGGTAAGGCTCGAGTGTCCACAGGAGAGCACGAACCGGTCCCTCCCGGTCCAGTTCGGATCGGTGGGGTCGTGGCGCATGATCCGCTGGAAGAGAACGTACGCCGCTGGCGCAAGGCTCATCGCGGTGCCTGGATGGCCGTTGCCGGCCGCCTCGACGGCGTCCATCGCGAGGACCCGGACGAGGTCGACCGCGCGACGATCAGTGTCATCCCACGTGAGTTGTTCGTTCCCCGTGGATTGGTGGCTCCGTTCGATACTGGTCACCCTGCTGCTCCTTGCGGGCGCTGGCCCGGGACTGCGGTGCGGCGATGCAGCGCGTTGCCGGACCCTATGTGGGCCGTCACCACGACCCTACTCACCGCGCTGTACCGGCACGCTTCGGTCCACGGGTAGCGTGCTACGGCCAGCCGCTAAGGTGCACCAGAGAGCCTTAACGCAATCGAATGGGGGAGGCTTGATGGCGCGGCCGGTCCGATGGGCGCTGTTCGCGGCCGCCTTGTGCCTGCTGACGGCCGTCACGGCATGCGCTGAGGAGCCGCCCCCGAGGGCGGTGTCGACCACGCAGTCGCCGAGCCCCGGGCCGACCCTGCCCCCGCCGGGGGTCGACTGCCCGGCCGAGGCCGCGAGGGGTCGGACCATCCGGCTGACCAACGCGGCCGGGCAAAGCATCGCCGCTGTCGATCTTGGTACCGGGACCTCCGGGGTCGTGCTGGCTCACCAGAGCCAGGGCAGCCTCTGCGAATGGCTGCCCTACGGCGAGGTTCTCGCGGCCCGAGGCTATCGGGTGCTCGCCTTCGACTTCGCCGGATCCGGGTCATCGTCCCTGCCGGTGCAGAAGACGTACGTCGAGGATGTGCGCGCGGCCGTGACCCACCTGCGGGAACAGGGAGTGACCAAGGTCGTCATCATCGGCGCCTCGATGGGCGCCACCATGAGCGTCGTGGCCGCGGCCGCGATAGCGCCCCCGGTGGATGGCGTGATTGCCCTCTCACCGCCGGTCACATTCGACGGCATCAACGCCGAGCGGGCCGCACCCTCGCTTCGCATGCCGGCGCTCTATGTCGCCGGCGACACCGACGGCGACTACGCCGAATACGCCCGGGCGATCAACGCGGCGACTCCCGCCGATAATCGTCATCTCCTGGTGGTGACGACGCCGCAGCACGGCATCCGACTGATCGACTCCGAGGTGCAGGCGACCGTGTTCGTACGGAACGCGGTTGAGCAGTTTCTTTACAAGAACGCGCCGATCACCGAGTGACCTCGCGGCACTGATCTTGTCTCACGTGTTGTCGCTCGCACCCCGCCGGGTAGGGCCCGATGGGCTCCTGGCTGGGCGTACGCTAACCTTCGACGCGCTTCGCCATGATCGCGGCGCTGGCGTACGGATGGGGAAAGTCGGTCGTATCGGAGGGCCTTTGCGGTGAGTACGGTCGCCGATCCCGCGGTTGCGCCCACTGGGCATTCGTCGATCGGGCCGTCGATCGTGGAGGTCCCGCCGGCAGCGGCCGAACCGGCTCGTCCGATCTCGGTGATCGACCGGATCAAGGCGTACATCTCTCTCACCAAGCCGCGCATTGTCGAGCTACTCCTCGTCACCACCGTGCCGTCGATGCTCCTCGCGCAGCGGGGAGTGCCGTCGTTGGGACTCATCGCCGTCGTGCTGGTTGGCGGGTCGCTCGCCGCCGGCGCGGCCAACGCGCTGAACTGTTACATCGACCGCGACATCGACGAGGTGATGCGGAGGACATCCCGGCGACCGCTGCCCACGCATACGGTCTCGCCGCGATCGGCGCTCGTCTTCGGCCTGGTGCTGGCGGTGACCTCGACCGCGCTCATGGCGATCTTCACCAACTGGCTGGCGACAGGCCTGACGGTTGCAGCGATCGCGTATTACGACCTCGTCTACACCCTGTGGCTCAAGCGCACGACGCCGCAAAACACGGTCTGGGGCGGCATCTGCGGCGCGATGCCCATCCTCATTGGTTGGGCCGCGGTCACCGGTTCGCTCGCCTGGCCGGCCTGGGTGCTGTTTCTGATCGTCTTCTTCTGGCAGCCGCCGCACTTCTACGCGCTGGCGATCAAGTTCAAGGACGACTACGCCAGGGCCGGGATTCCGATGCTGCCGGTGGTGGCGTCCCCCCGGCGGGTCGGCGTGGAGACGGTGGTATACGCCTGGCTGACCGTGCTCGCGTCGCTGTCCCTCTGGCCGTTCGGGATGACCTTGGTCTACGCGGTTCCGGCGGCCGTCGCCGGGGCGCTGTTCCTCGCGGAAGCCCATCGGATGTACGGCCGGATACGCCGCGCCGAACCGGTGCGCCCGATGCGGCTGTTCCATTGGTCGACGACGTACCTCACCGTCGTGTTCGTACTGATAGCGGTGGACGCCCTCTTTCAGCCGTGAGGCGTGGAAACGACACTGAAACGCCCGATTGGCCGCGTCTTCCGGTTTCGCCTGCCGGGTCTGGGGGTCAGTGTCCGATTTTTCGTGCCCCGAACGGGTGGAAAACGTAAGGTCGGTCACAGGTTATTGTCGGCTTCACGTCTCAACGGGGGGCTCCTGCATAGGCTGCCCGTCATGGCAGATGGTTCCAATACGAGCCCCTCCGATATGACGTCCTTCGATGACAAGCCCTTCGATAACACGCCGACCAGTCACCGCGCGGGTGCCGCAGCGACCACCACTGGTCTCGTCGCCGGCCTGAAGACCTTCGCCCGCGGGCACGGTGGCGCGACGGCGGTCATCGAATACGTCGGCCGACGCGGGGCGCGCATCGTGCTCGTGGGCCAGGACGGCGCGTGGGGGGATCACTTCGCGGACAGCACCGACTCGGCCCGGGCGGCGTGCGCCAGGGCCGGCGTCACGGTCGAGAACGCGTGGGAGCGTGAGCTGGTGGAGCAGATGAGGCCGAGCAACGACCTCTGGCGCTCCATGGGCCGTCGCGTCTTCAGCCGCTGACCAGAACAGATCACACTGAGCTGACCTGGCACGGCCGGGCACGGCCGGTCCGCCTAGGGTCGAGCCATGATCGACGCGCTCGCACCTCCGGCTCGGATCGCCCTCGTCACGTGCGCCGAGCTGGCGGATCTTGACTGGGACGACCGGCTCGTGATCGAGCCGCTCTCCGCTCTCGGCGTACGGGCGGAGTCCGCGGTTTGGGACGACCCGTCCGTGGACTGGGCCGGCTTCGACCTCGTTGTGCTGCGCTCGACCTGGGATTACGCGCTCCGTCGGGACGAGTTCGTGGCCTGGGCGTCGCGGGTCGAGAGGTTGGCGAATCCCGCCGATGTGGTCGCCTGGAACACCGACAAGCGCTACCTGCGGGAGCTCGCCGCCGCCGGTGTGCCCGTCGTGCCGACGCGATGGGTCGGGCCGGCCGACGTGTGGGCTCTGCCCGCAGAGGGCGAATGGGTGATCAAGCCCGCCGTCGGCGCCGGCAGCAAGGATACCGGCCGGTACGACGCTGGCGATCCATCGCAGCGGGCGCTCGCGACCGCGCACCTCTCCCGGCTGCAGGCCGAGAGCCGTCTGGTGATGGTGCAGCCGTACCTGTCTGCGGTGGACACGTACGGGGAGACCGCGCTGCTCTTCATCGGCGGCGAGTTCTCCCACGCGATCCGCAAGGGCCCAATGCTGTCAGGCCCTGACTTGGCCGTCGCCGGCCTGTACAAGGAGGAGGAGATCACCCTGCGTACGCCGTCGAAGTCCGAACGCGAAGTCGCCGCGGGGGCGCTCGCGGCGGTGCCGGGTGGCGCGGAACGACTGTTGTACGCACGGGTCGATCTGATTCCCGGCTCGGACGGATCGCCCCTGGTGGTCGAGCTCGAGCTCGCCGAACCCTCGCTCTACATGGCCTCCGCCGTCGGCGCCGCGTCACGCCTCGCCCACGCAATCCACCACTCCTGGTCTCGCCGATCATGATTTGGAGGTCATGATCGGCGGCTTCGGGCAACCCTCAGCTCATGATCACCGCGATCTTGCGGACGTGCGGGTGGGCGGGAGATCGAGGGGGCGCAAGATCAAGATCGGGCCGGGCACGTTTGGGCCCGACGTGGGTCCAGCCATTGCTGTTATTCGTGCCCTATACCAGCAATGGGCGTACCGACGTCGAGGCGCTACGGCATTCGCACCCGTACCGCCCGCCGGCAACGCCGCCATGTGTCATGAACCCGCCGAGCCCACCTAGCGCACCGGCCCGCTCAAGATCCCGGTGATCATGACCTAAGCGTCGCCCCAAGCCGCCGATCATGACCTCCAAATCATGATCGGCGGTCATTCGGCGGTCAGAGGGTGGGGCGGTGGGGTTGGAGCCAGACGGCGCCCAGGGGCGGGATCCGCAGCGCGGCGGACGCCGGCCGGCCGTGATACGGGATCTCCTTGGCGTGCACGACGCCCAGGTTGCCCACTCCCGAGCCGCCGTAATGCTCGGCGTCGGTGTTGACGACCTCCTGCCAGGCGCCGCCGCGGCGGAGGCCGACGCGGTAGTTCTCGTGCGGGACCGGGGAGAAGTTGGCCACGCAGACGAGCAAGGAGCCATCGGAGCCGATCCGTTCGAACGCGAACACGTTGTGTCCGGCATCGTCGGCGACGAGCCATCGGAACCCGTCCTGCGTCGTGTCCTGGGACCAGATCGCGGGCGAGGAGCGGTACGCCGCGTTGAGGTCGCCGACCAACCGCGCGACCCCGGCGTGGGCGGGGTCCCGCCGTAGGGTCCAGTCCATCCCGCGCTGCTCATTCCACTCCCGCTCGTCGGCGAGTTCGCACCCCATGAACAGCAACTGCTTGCCGGGAAACGCCCACATGAAGGCGAGCAACGCGCGGACCGTCGCCAGGCGCTGCCAGAAGTCACCGGGGACCCGGCCGGCGAGGGAGCGCTTGCCGTGCACCACCTCGTCGTGGCTGATCGGCAGGATGAAGTTCTCGCTCCACGCATACACCGCCGCGAACGTCATCTGGTTGTGGTGCCACTGCCGGTGCACCGGCTCCTTGCCGACATAGGTGAGCGTGTCGTGCATCCAGCCCATGTTCCACTTGAAGCCGAATCCCAGCCCGCCTAAGTCCGTCGGTCGAGTCACACCCGGCCAGGCCGTCGACTCCTCCGCAACCATCAGCACGTTCGGGTGGTGCTTGTAGACGGTCGCGTTCAGCTCCTGCATGAATCCGACCGCGTCCAGGTTCTCGCGACCACCAAGGGTGTTCGGCTCCCATTCGCCATCGACGCGGGAGTAGTCCAGATAGAGCATCGAGGCGACGGCGTCCACCCGGAGTCCGTCCACATGAAACTCCGAGCACCAGTAGAGGGCGTTGGCGACCAGAAAGTTACGGACCTCCGGCCGGCCATAGTCGAATACATACGTGCCCCAGTCGGGATGCTCGGCGCGGCGCGGATCGGAGTGCTCGTAGAGCGGCGTGCCGTCGAAACGGGCCAGCGCCCACTCGTCCTTCGGGAAGTGCGCCGGCACCCAGTCGAGGATGACACCGATGCCGGCCTGGTGCAGCCGATCCACCAGATACCGGAAACCATCCGGGTCGCCGAAGCGTGCGGTCGGCGCGTAATAGCCAGTGACCTGATAGCCCCACGAGCCGCCGAAGGGATGCTCCATCACCGGCAGGAACTCCACGTGGGTGAAGCCGAGTTCAACGACGTACTCGGTCAGCTGGTCGGCGAGCTCGCGATAGGACAGCCCTGGCCTCCAGGACCCAAGGTGGACCTCATAGATGCTGATGGGCTCCCGATGCGGCGCCCCCTCCGCCCGCCGGGCCAGCCAGTCGGCATCCTTCCACTCGTGTCGAGACTGGAAGATCACGGAGGCGGTCCGGTCCGGGACCTCCGCGTACTTCGCCAGCGGATCGGCCTTCTCCCGCCACATGCCATCCGGCCCGAGAATTCGGAACTTGTACCGCTGCCCCGGTGTGGCATCGGGAACCAGCAGCTCCCACACCCCGGTGCTGCCCATCGAGCGCATCGGCCACCCATCGTGCGGGCCCCACCCGGTGAAGTCGCCGACGACGCGGACGCCCCGCGCGTTGGGCGCCCACACCGCGAACGCCACTCCGTCATCCCGACCGCGGGCGCCGAGCACCGTCCACAGTCGCTCGTGCCGGCCCTCGGCTATCAGCTGAAGATCGAGTTCGCCCAGCGTGGGCAGGCGCCGGTACGGATCATCAGCCATCCGCCCGTCCACATCGATCCGGTACTCGCCGACCGGCTCCGGCAGGGTCGCCTCGAAGACCCCCTCGGCGTGCACGCGGCGCATCGGGTACCGGTTCTCACCGACGACGGCGGCGACCTCGTTCGCGCCGCGGCGCAGGGTGCGGATGACGGTCAAGCCGTCGGAGGGGTGCGCCCCGAGGAGCGCGTGCGGGTCGTGCTCGGTGCCGGTGATCAGGTCGTTGAGACTCATGGCGTCGGTCCATTTCGCTCGACCGTGAAGATGTGCGCCGGTTGACCGTACGGGTCAAGCCGGACCGCATTGTGCTGGCCCCAGACGAACGAGGCTCCGGTCAGTTCGTCGCGAACGACCATCCGCTCGTG
The DNA here is from genome assembly GCA_045403155.1 of Micromonosporaceae bacterium. Lineage (GTDB taxonomy): Bacteria > Actinomycetota > Actinomycetes > Mycobacteriales > Micromonosporaceae > JAXIPB01. The sequence goes on along the minus strand of JAXIPB010000238.1, from coordinate 10,477 downwards.
CCAGTCCAAGCCGAGGGCGGGCATGTCCAGCGAGGTGTTGGCCCAGTGTGGATTTCGCGAATCCAGGGAGCAGATCACGAGGATGGTGTTGCCGGTGTCAGGGTCGCGTTTGGACCAACACAGGATCGCATCGTTGTCCACGTCGTGGAAGCGCAGATTGCGCAGCCAGTGCAGCGCCGGGTTTGCCGCGCGGATGGCGTTGAGGCGGGCGATGAACGGGGCGAGCGACTCGCCGGCCTTCTCCGCAGCGGCCCAGGCCCGCGGGCGCAGCTGATACTTCTCGTTGTCCAGATACTCCTCCGCGCCGGGTCGGGCGACATGCTCGTACAACTCATAGCCGGCGTACATGCCCCAGGAGGGCGAGAGCATGCTGGCCAGAACGGCCCGGATCTTGAACATGACCGGCCCGCCACGCTGCAGCGTCTCGTGCAGGATGTCGGGCGTGTTTGGCCAGAAGCTGGGTCTCATGTGGTCGGCCGCGCCCACCAGCTCCCCGCAGTATTCGCGCATCTCTCGAGCGCTCGTTCGCCAGGTGAAGTATGTGTACGACTGGGAGAACCCGATGGTGCCGAGCCCGTGCATGATGGCGGGCCGGGTGAACGCCTCGGCCAGGAACAGGACGTCCGGATCGACCTTCTTGACCTCCCAGATCAGCCAGTGCCAGAACTCGGTCGGCTTGGTGTGTGGGTTGTCCACCCGGAAGATCTTGACCCCCTGAGCGACCCAATGCAGGACGACGCGCAGCACCTCGGCGCGGATGCCCTCCGGGTCGTTGTCGAAGTTCATCGGGTAGATGTCCTGGTACTTCTTCGGCGGATTCTCGGCGTAGGCGATCGTCCCGTCCGGCAGCGTCGTGAACCACTCCGGATGCTCGGTGACCCACGGGTGGTCCGGGGCGCACTGCAGAGCCAGGTCCAGTGCCACCTCGAGGCCAACCGCGCGCGCCTGATCGACGAACCGGCGAAAGTCGGCCAGGGTGCCCAGGTGCGGATGGATGGCATCGTGGCCGCCCTCCACGGCGCCGATCGCCCACGGCGACCCCACGTCCTCCGGCCGGGCCACGAGGGCGTTGTTGCGACCCTTCCGGTTGACCCGACCGATCGGGTGGATCGGCGGCAGATAGACCACATCGAAGCCCATCTTCGCCACGTCGGGCAGGCGGGACGCCGCGGTCACGAACGAGCCGTGCTTGACCGGCCGACCCCGCTTGTCCACCACCGCGCCCTCAGATCGTGGGAAGAATTCGTACCAGGCCGAGAAGAGCGCCCGCTTCCGATCGACCCAGATCGGCAGCGGCGCCGAGGCCGTGACGAGTTGCCGGACCGGGTGTTCCCAGAGCAGGTCGGCCAGGTCCAGCGCCGGCACGGTCCGCTCCGCGAGCGGCAGTTTCGCATCCTCCAGAGCCACCTTCGCGATCAGCACATCCTTGAACCGCTCGGCCGGCACGATCTTCGCGGCCTGACCGAGGATGGCGGCGCCGGTCGCGAGATCGTTGGACAGCTCGTTGGCGCCCTGGCCGGCCTCCATCTTCTTCGTGACGGCGTTATGCCAGGTCAGGTACGGATCGGCGAAGGCCTCAACGGTGAAGGTCCACTCGCCGACCGCGTCGGGTTGAATCGTCGCCTGCCACCGGTCGGCGCCCGGCTCGGCCTGAGTCATTCGCGTAAACGGCCGGGTGAGGCCGTCGGGCCCCAGCCAGACCACGTTGCACCCGAGCGCGTCATGGCCCTCGCGGTAGGAGATCGCTTCGATGGGTACGGCCTCACCGACCACCGCCTTCGCGGGGTGCTCGCCGCAGGCCAGCTGCGGCTTGATCTCCTCGATCGGGAAGCGTCCGGTCATTCGGCTCATTGTAGGGAGGGGTCCCCTCTTAACGGATTTTGTATAGGAGGGTCCCCTCCTAACGCAGTACGGAGCGGTACACCTCCAGCGTGCGCTCGGCGATCGCCCCCCACGAGAAATGCGCGAGAGCACGCTCGCGTCCCGCCCGTCCCATCGCTGCGGCCCGATCCGGGTCGGCGAGCAGCTCGTTGATCGCCGCGGCCAGGTCGGCCACGAAATGGTCCGGATCGAGTGGGGTCCCGCTGCCGTCGGTCGCCTGTTCGATCGGGACGAGCAGCCCGGTCTCGCCGTCGGCCACCACCTCCGGGATGCCGCCTGTCGCGGTGGCGACGACCGCGGTTTCACACGCCATCGCCTCCAGGTTGACGATGCCCATCGGCTCGTACACGGACGGGCAGACGAAGACGGTGCTGTGCGTCAGCACCTGGATGACCTCGTGCTTGGGCAGCATCTGCTGCACCCAGATCACACCCTTGCGGGTCTGCTGAAGCTCAGCCGCGAGACCCTCGACCTCGGCCGCGATCTCCGGCGTGTCCGGGGCGCCCGCCAGAATGACCAGTTGCACATCCGGCGGGAGCGATCGAGCCGCCCGGAGCAGATACGGCAGGCCCTTCTGGCGGGTGATCCGGCCGACGAAGGTGACGCTGAGTCGATCGGGGTCCACGCCCAGCCGCGACAGCACGTCCGTGCCGCGGTCCGGTGCGTACTGGTCGGTGTCGATCCCGTTATGGACGACGCGCACGCGCGACGGGTCCAGCGAGGGGTAGGCCGTGAGGACGTCGCGCATCATCCCCGCGGAGACCGCGATCACCGCGTCCGCTGCCTCGAGCGCGGTCCGCTCGCACCACGACGAGAGGGCGTACCCGCCGCCGAGCTGCTCCGCCTTCCACGGCCGAAGCGGTTCGAGGCTGTGCGCCGTGGCGACGTGTGGCACCCCATACAACAGCTTGGCCACGTGTCCGGCGAGATTGGCGTACCAGGTATGGCTGTGAACGATGTCGGTGCCTACGCCCCCGGCCGCCATCTCGATGTCCACGCCGAGGGTCCGCAGGGCCTGGTTCGCGCCGGCAAGGCCGGGCGGATCCTGGTACGCCGTGACGCCCGGCTCATCGTGTGGCGGCATCCGCGGCGCGCCGAAGCAGTGCACGCGGACGTCGGCGTGCGGGCGCAGACTGCGTACCAGGTACTCGACGTGAACGCCGGCGCCGCCGTAGACCTCGGGCGGATACTCGCGGGTGAGCAGATCGACTCGCACAGCCGAACACTAGACCTTCCGAATGCCGCGTTCGGCTGGTGTTGACGCACTTGGGTGGATAGCGTCGGAACATGGCTGCTCCCAAGGTGCTCGCGATCGTGCTGGCCGGCGGGGAAGGCAAGCGCCTGATGCCCCTGACCGCGGACCGGGCGAAGCCGGCCGTGCCGTTCGGCGGGCTCTACCGCATGGTCGACTTCGCATTGTCGAACCTGGTCAACGCGGGCTATTTGAAGATCGTTGTCCTGACGCAGTACAAGTCTCACTCGCTCGACCGCCACATCACGAAGACCTGGCGGATGTCGAATCTGCTCGACAACTACATCACCCCGGTGCCCGCGCAGCAGCGCCTCGGGCCGTACTGGTTCGCCGGCTCGGCCGACGCGATCTACCAGAGCTTCAACCTGATCACCGATGAGAGGCCCGACTACGTGATCGTGTTCGGCGCGGACCACGTCTACCGGATGGACCCGGAGCAGATGGTCTCCCAGCACATCGCCTCAGACGCCGGTGTCACCGTCGCCGGGATCCGCCAGCCGCTGAAGCTGGCCGACCAGTTCGGTGTGATCGAGGTCGGTGACGACCGCCAGCGGATCCAAGCATTCCGGGAGAAGCCGAAGGAGACCCAGGGGCTGCCGGACGCATCCGACGAGATCTACGCATCCATGGGAAACTATGTCTTCACGACCGACGCGCTCGTCGAGACGCTGACCCGTGACGCCAAGGACCCGGACAGCAAACACGACATGGGCGGCAGCATCATCCCGATGCTGGTGGAGGCCGGGGAGGCGTGCGTCTACGACTTTCGCGACAACAACGTGCCCGGCAGCACCGACCGTGACCGGGGCTACTGGCGCGACGTGGGAACGCTGGACTCCTTCTACGACGCCCACATGGATCTCATCGCGATCCACCCGATCTTCAACCTCTACAACTATGAGTGGCCCATCTACACCGAGAACAGGCCGTGGCCGCCGGCGAAGTTCGTGCACGGATACCAGGAGCGCCTCGGCCGCGCGATCGGCTCCATGGTGTCTCCCGGCGCGGTGATCTCCGGCTCGTTGGTTGAGAACTCCATCGTGTCGCCGAATGTCAGGGTGCACTCGTGGGCACACGTGGACGGCTCGGTGCTCATGGAGGGCGTCGACATCGGGCGCCACGCCGTCGTCCGAAACGCGATCCTCGATAAGAACGTCGTCGTCGATGAGGGCACGGAGATCGGCGTCGACCTGGAACGCGACCGGACCCGCTTCACCGTCTCCGACGGCGGAATTGTCGTCGTCGGCAAGGGTCAGCGAGTCGAACCGTAGGGATCAGCCAGCGTCCTCGAGTTTGAACGAGATCTGAACACGCGCCCGGTAGGCCCGCACGTGGCCGTCCTGGATGTCCATGTCAAGCTTGACGATCTCCGCCACGCGCAGGTCCCGCAGCGTCTTGGCCGCCCGCTCAACGGCCGCCGCGGCCGCCTTCTCCCACGACTCGGTGCTCGTGCCAACGATCTCAGTAAAGGTGTACACGCTGTCGGCCATCCCAATTCTCCCATATGACTGTTCTCAGTAGACGGTGGGCGATCCTCAGTATCGAGCCCGAACCAGGGCACCGCAAACCGAGCCGCGAACGGTCACGCGACCGGAGTACCGACGACCTCGGCGTCCAGCCAGGCCTGGTACGCGGCGAAGTCGTACGGCCGGCCGAGGAACTCGGCCACGATCTGCGCGGCCGGGGCCGAGCCGCCCGGCGCGAGCACCGTGGCCCGATACCGCGCCGCGGTCGGCGTGGACAGCAGCCCGTCGGCTTCGAACACGGTGAAGAGGTCCTTGGCGATCACGAGTGACCACATGTATGTGGAGTAGATGGCGGAGTAGCCCTCCAGGTGGCCGAAGCTCAGGTGCTGATAGGTGCCGTCTACGTGGCGATACGGCGTCAACCGCTCCTGCGCCTCCCGCTCCACCGCGACCGGGTCCAGCCCGGAGGGGTCGCGGCGGAACAGTTCAAGGCTCAGCGTCGCGTAGAACATCTGCTGCCGGACATAGAGGCCCTTGCCGAACTCCTCGGCCGCACGCAGCCGGCTCACCATCTCTGCCGGCAGGGATTCGCCCGTCTCGTGGTGCACCGCAAAAGTGGCCAGCGTCTCCGCGTCGCGGACCCACTCCTCCAACAGCTGCGACGGCGCCTCAACGAAGTCCCACTCGGTGGCTATGCCGCTCGTGCCTGACCATCGCGAATCCCCGGCGAAAATGTGATGGATCAGGTGACCGAACTCATGAAAGAACGTCTCCACATCGGAGTGTTGCAGCAGCGCCGGCTCGTCGCCGGGCCTCGGCAGGTTGCACACGAGCGCGCACTCCGGCAGCCGCCGACCGGCCTTGCCCGTGGTCATGGCGAACATTGCGGCGTGGTTGTACTTGTCGGCGCGAGGGTGCATGTCGAGGAAGATCCGGCCGAGGAGCCGACCACCCGAAAGCACCTCGTGGCACTCGACCTCCGGATGCCATACGGGGATGTCCGGACGCTCGCGGAACTCGACCTCGAAGAGCGTCTCGACCAGCCGCATCAGCCCGGCCTTGACCCGTCCGTACTCGAAGTAGGGCCGCATCGCCTGGGTGTCGAACGCGAGCTGTTCGGCCTTGACCCGGTCATCGAGATACGCGCCGTCCCATGGGTGTACGGCGGTGGCCGCCGGCGAGTCGAGTCGCTTGCGCTCGAGCAGCCGCTCATAGTCGCGCCGAGAACGGTCGGCGCTGGCCGCGGCGATGCGCTCGATGAAGTCGGCGATGTTCTGCGCGCTGCCGACCATCTTGTCCTCGGCGATGTAGTCCGCCCAGTTCGGGTAGCCGAGCAATGTGGCCAGCTCGTGCCGACGCGCGATCATCCGGCGGAGTATGTCCACGTTGGACGGATAGCCGCGTTGGCGGTATGTTCGCCACAGAGCCGCACGAGCGGTCGCGTCGGCCGAGTACGTGAGGAACGGTACGTAGTCCGGATACTCGGTGGTGACGGGCACCAGACCGTCCTCGCCCACTGGATGCGAGCGGACGTAGTCCTCCGGCAGGCCGGCAAGCGCTTCCGGCGGTACCAGACACGTCCGGGTGTCCTCGCGGATGTTGCGGTCGAAGTCCTGACCAATCTCGACCAGTTCCTCACGCAGTTGCCGCACCCGGGCTCGGGTGGCCTCATCGCGATCGACGCCGGCGCGCCGGAAGTCGCGCAGGGTTTTCGAGAGATAGTGCTGGGTTGGCTTGTCCGCCGTGGACACGTCCAGCGAGCTGAGCGCGTCGAAGACACCGCGATCAAGGGAGATGTTCGTGCGTGCGCTCGCGATTGCCTGTTTTGCCGCGTCGGCCGCGTCGCGCATCCCGCGATCAGGATGGCTGACGGCGATGAGGTCGACGCGGTCGGCCATGTTGGCGAGCGCGGCCGTTGCCTCGTCGTACGCGTCGAGCAGGTCGAGGCCGACGAGACCGCCACCCTCTGGCGGGAGGCGATCACCGCCACTCGGTCGCCGGAGGCGATCGCCGTGGCTCAGTACCGCACCGATCAGCTCACCGGCATCGGCGATCGCCGCGGCGCTGGCGCGGGCGAGGGCGGCCGGACTCGACGTGGCGAGGCCGGCCGCGGTGAAGTCGTGTGACACGAGCGTCCTCCGGGAGATGTGGCCCCCGCGACCCTATCGCCTCACGCTGGCGCCGTCCGGTGCTGGTCCGGCAGAGTGGACCTGGGTCGGCAGAGTGGTCCTGGGTCGGCAGAGTGGTTCTGGTCCGGCAGAGTGGTCCTGGGCCGGCAGAGTGGTCCTGGGTCGGCGAGGGGAGGGGGCATGGTCGAGGGAGGTGGCATGGTCGAGGCCCGACGGATGTGGAGTCTCTTCGAACCGATTCACGCGGTCACCTACTTCGCTCCGCAGGCGCGGGAAGGTTTCACCGCCGCCGGTCTGCGCGGCTTCTGGCGGGGCTACTTCGCCGGGCGGGCGGCCCCGCTCGGTGAGGTGCAGGCCGCGCCGGTCATCGCTTCCTTCTTCAACTTCGCGCCGGGAATGGTCGGCCGGGCCATCCCCGAGGTCTGGACCATGTCCTCGCCGCGGAAGGCCCTCGATGCTCGCGTCGAGGGCGCCGTGGCGTCGCTCGCGGCCTTGGTCGCTGCCGTTCCCGATGCTCACATGGATGAGGCGGCCGACATCCTGGCCCGGGCCGCAGCCGCGGTGGAGACCGCCGGGCGGGTGCTCGGCGCCGCGAACGCAGCGCTGGCGCCGTACGACGGCACGCTCGCCCGGCTCTGGCAAGCGGCCACGACACTGCGCGAACATCGCGGCGACGGCCATGTCGCCGCGCTCGTAACGGCCGGGATCGGTCCGTGCGAAGTGCTGGCGCTTCGGTGCGGGATGGACCTGTCGCGTGAGGTCATGCAGCCGGTACGGGGTTGGACCGACGACGAGTGGCGCGGTGCGCAGGTGCGGCTGGAGTCGCGCGGCTGGCTGGACGCATCCGGTGTGGCGACACCGGTCGGTACGGCGGCGTACCGCCAGGTGGAGGACGCGACCGACCTCGCCGCGGCAGGCCCCTGGCGCGACCTCGGACCGCAGACCGTCCGGCGCGCAGAGGAGTTGCTCAGGCCAATCGCCGTGGCCTGCCACACCGTCCTGCCGGTGGGCAACCCTATCGGTATACCGGCCGTCCCGCCCCCGGTACCCGCATGAGCGGGCGCGCTCTGTCGGCGGCGGCCGCTCAAGATCGCCGCATGTGTTCAACACTCGCCGGGTCGAGCCGGGTCCGAGCGGGCAGGTGTTCAACACTCGCCGGGTCGAGCCGGGTTCGAGCGGGCATGTCGGACACATGCGGCGATCATGGCCGCCGGGGTGGCGCGCGAACGCCACTCGGTCGACCTCTGCGCGTTATGGGTTGACCGGCGCGAGCGGGCTGACGCTGATGGCCGGCGTGGGTGGCAGGGTGGGGGTCGGACTCGGCGGAAGGGTTGGTTCCGGTGTCGGGGATGGTTCCGGTGACGGCTCCGGTGACGGCTCCACCGAGGGCTCCGGCGTGGGCGACGGGGTCGGCGACGGGGTGACCGTGGGCGCCTCGAACCGGTACTTCTCCGGGTCCAGTTCCATCGCCTGGAGAGTGTCGGCCATGAACTGGCGCCAAATGGGTCCGGGATAGGTGGAGCCGAAGACATTTGTGGCGCCGTCCTTGGTGATGAGCGCCTTTCCATCGGTCGTGCCGACCCACACGGCGGCGGCGATAGCCCTGGTGTAGCCGACCATCCAGGTGTGCGCGTTCTCGGTCGTGCTCTTGCCGGCCTGCCACGTGCCGGTCTTTCCGGCCGAGTCCCAGCCATTGCCGAGATCGGCGGCCGAGACCTGGCGCAGCGTGGCGTGCATCATGTTGACCTGTTCGCCGGAGATGCCGATGTCGGTCTGTTTGATCTGCTCTTCGTAGACCTTGTCGTCGCCCTTCTCCACCGACCGGACAAAGTGGACCGGCGCGCGCTTTCCGCCGGCCGCTATCGTGGCCAGGCCATTGGCGTGATCGAGAACGGTGACGCCGTACTGCCCGATGCCGACCTCGGTGGAGAAGTTCTGCACCACGTCGGTGCCGGCCTTGCCGCGTAGGTCGACCCGTACGGGTGCCGGCTTGCCCGCGACGTTGGCCCACATGTCATCGATGCCGGCCTTGCTGGCCATCTCGATGACGTTGGCGGCGCCGAGCCGCTCGGTCAGGTCGAAGAAGGGAACGTTGAGCGACGCGACGGTCGACTGCACCAGCGTGCACGTCGGTTGGCACGGCGCGCTGGCGGCGTTGCGTACCGGTCCGGCCGCGGATCCCTTGGTGCGGCCACTTGCCGGGAACTCCTTGGTCGCGGGGGCGTCGAACTCCGTGTCGAGCGAAATTCCTTGGCGCAGCGCTTCAAGGAGGTCGTAGACCTTGAACGAGGAGCCCGGCGGATGCTGCCCGTAGCCGCTCGCGTTGCCTTCCTCGTCGAAGAACCAGCCCGCGTAGTCGGCGCCGGCGCCGTCCTTGCCGCCGAAGTAGGCGAGCACCCGGCCGCGGCCGGGTTCGACCGCCGCCAGAGCCGCCTGCCAGTTCTTGGGCTGCCCCCGCAGCGCCTCCGGCGCCTTGTCCTGGGTGATGTCGGCGGCCGCTTCGGCGGCGGCCTGCGCGCGATTGTCGATCGTCGTGATGATCCGGAAGCCGCCGTTCTGGATATAGCCCTCAGGCTTCTCGCGGAAGAAGTCGGTCTGGCGCAGCTCGCTCAGGGCATGGCTCACGACAAGCCCCGTCGGCAAATCCAGCCCGGACTGCCGGGAGGCGGGGTCGTACTCCAAGATCGTGTTCGGGTACTTCATCGCGTTGGCCTCGGCCCGGGTCAGCTTGCCCATGGTCACCATGGCCTCGCGCACGTAGGTCCACCGGGCGATGGAGTTCTGTCTTGCCTTTTCGCTTCGCGTCGGGTCGTATCCCGGGTATCCGTCGGGATCATCCGGATCGGGCTCTGGCTGCTTGACCATAGCCACCAGCACCATCGCCTCGGCGACCGTGACCTGTCGGGCTTGCGGCGCGTTGCGGTTGGCTGTCTTGCCCAGGTACGCCTGCGCGGCCGCCTCGATGCCGTACGCTCCCCGCCCGAACGGCACGGTGTTGAGGTAGAACTCGAGGATCTCCTCCTTGGAGTACTTGTCGGAGAGCTTCCAGGCGATGACCGCTTCGCGCAGCTTGCGGGAGTAGGTCACGCCCTTCAGGTCGGCGGCTACCCGCGCGTACTGCTGCGTGATCGTGGAAGCACCCTGCGTGTTCCCGCCGGTGAGGTTGTTCCACGCGGCGCGCAACACGCCCCTGAAGTCGATGCCCTCATTGGTCCAGAATGTCTGGTCCTCCGCCGCGACGATCGTCTCCTTGACCGCGTCGTTCATCTCGTTCAGCTTGAGCAGCGACCGGTTTTCGGTGCCGAGCTTGGCCATCGGCGTCTTGCCGTCGGCGAAGAAGACAGTGGTCGACTCCGGCAGCGCGAGTTCGGCCGGGGTCGGGACGCTGTCGAAGTAGTAGGTGCCGGCGGCGAGGCCGAACCCGCTGAGCATGAGAAACACCGCAACCCACGCGATGATCATGTTTCGCCTGTCGGCCTTCTGCTTCGCGGCCAGGTCGCGCGTCTGCTCCAGCGGCGATCCGATGTCGCCATCGGCGAGCTCGGATGGACCGTGGATGCCGGCCCGGCCGACCGCCGGCGGCATGATCGCCTTTGCCGGCTTGGCCGGCGGGCCGGGCATCGCGGGCGGGCCCGGCCTGGGTGGCCCGGTGGGCGGCTTGGATGGCCCGGTGGGCGGCTTGGATGGTCCGGCGGGCTTGGGTGGTCCGGCGGGCTTGGGTGGCCCGGCGGGCTTGGGTGGCCCGGCGG
>JAXIPB010000280.1:0-27849 GCA_045403155.1 Micromonosporaceae bacterium | reverse complement strand
GGAACGCGCCTTCCAACTGCTCGGCACCCCAATCCCACTGAGCCTCACGCAGCACGCGTAGACAGACCAATCCGCGCGCCGAGCCAGAAAACCCCAGCTCAGCGCTCGGATCCACGCCAGAAGATCAAGTAAGTTCGGCCTAGTCGTCCGAGCTCAGGACGACCGTGCGCGGACCGACGTTCACGCTCTCCACCAGCATGTGCGCGCGGAAGCGTCCGGTCTCCACGTGCGCGCCCCGGCGCTGCAGCGCCTCGACGAACGACAGCACGAGCGGCTCGGCGACCTCCGCCGGCGCCGCGGCGGACCAGCTTGGACGTCTGCCCTTGCGGGTGTCCGCGTAGAGCGTGAACTGGCTGACGACCAGGATCGGCGCCCGTACCGACGCCGCGGACTCATCATCGTCGAGGATTCGCAGCTCGTGCACCTTACGCGCGAGAGTCTCGGCAATGGCAGGCGTGTCCGAATGGGTCACCCCGAGCAGCACGAGCAGTCCGTCCGCAATGGATCCGGTAACCTCGCCTCCGACGGTCACCGACGCCCGGCTCACCGTCTGTACCACAGCCCGCACTCCGATGAGGCTAGACGACGACCGAGACTGCGCGAGCTTCGCGCACCCGGGCGATGTCATCGGGCTCCCGCAGCGGCCGTACCTCGTCAACCCCAACATTGCCCGGTACGGTTGCCGCCCATGGGCCAGACGCGCGAACCGGGGGAACGAAGCAGGATCGTCGCGGCCTTCGGCGCCATCGCGTTCATCGGCGTGGGAGCCGGAGCCGCCGGCGTTCTGCTGCCCGCGCAGGCGACCGACTACGCAGTCGACAAGACGACCGTAAGTTTGATCTTCGTCTCATTCGCGGTGGGGTACATCGTGTGCGCCACTGCCAACGGCACGTTGATTCATCGGCTGGGCCTGCGTGTCCATCTCATTCTCGGCACGGCCGTCTCGTTGGTCGCGCTGGGCGTCATCGCGCTGCGTCCGGGATTCGTCCTTCTGCTGGTCCTGCAGGCCGCATTCGGCTTCGGTGTCGGTGCCCTCGACGCCGGTTTGAACTCATATCTCTCGACGCTGGCGGGCAGCACGGCGCTGCTCAATTACTTCCACGCCCTCTTCGGCGTCGGGGCGCTGCTCGGGCCGCTCCTCGCGGCCGCACTGCTCTCGAGCGGCCAGGCCTGGACCGCGCTTTACGCGCTCCTCGCCGTCTCCTGCGTGCCGCTGATCGCGGGCTTCTGGCGCTATCCCCCGTCGGTTCCCGAGACGCAGTCGGCACGCCGGCCGCGCCTGACCGTCGCCCTCGCACGCACGGCGGTCTGGATCGCCGCGGCCTTTCTCGGCATCTACGTGGGGATCGAGACCGGCCTGGGGAACTGGGCATTCAGTTTCCTCGTCGAGGACCGGGGACAGGACGTGCTCGCCGCCGGTTGGGTGGTGAGTGGATACTGGTTCGGCTTAACCCTGGGGCGCTTCGTGCTCAACGCCGTGGCCGAGCGGATCGGTGTCGGCATGGTTGGACTCACCTCGGCGTGCCTGGGAGGAGTTCTGGTGAGCGCATTGGTCGTCTGGCTGCTGCCGTCGAGTGCGGCCGCCACCGTCGGGTTGGCCGGACTCGGCTTCTTCCTCGGGCCGCTGTTTCCCACAATGATCGCCGCCGTCCCGCGCCTCGTGCCGGAGAGTCTCGTGGCAACGACCATCGGCATTCTGGTGGCGATGAGCATCGCCGGTTCGGCCGTCTTCCCGTGGATCGTGGGCTTCTCCGCCCAGCGGGTCGGCGCGTGGTCCTTGCTCCCGATCACGATTGCGCTGACCCTCCTACTCGGCGTGGTCTGGTGGCGGATCGCGGCTCGTCTGCGCGAACGCGATGACGTTGTATCGGCGCCGGCATGACGGCCCGGTCGGTCGGTGTCGACGGACACGCAAACGGCTGGGTCGGCGTCGAGCTTCGAGCGGGAGTCTTCGTGCGGGCATGGTCCACCCCACAGCTGTCGGCATTGTTGGTCAACCTACCTTCCGGGATCCCCATCGGCGTCGACATCCCGCTCGGCGGGCTGGAGGCCGCGTGGCGTTCGGCCGACCGCGGCGCTAAGGCGCTCCTCGGCGGGAAGCACTCGAGTGTGTTCAGCGTGCCGCCTCGTGCAGTGTGGGACGCCCGCACTCACGCCGACGCGAACCGCCTCTGTCGTGAGCTCACCGGGGTCGGTCTCAGCGTGCAGGCGTGGGGCCTCATGCCCCGGATCCGCGAGGCCGACCGATATCGCGAGGAGGGCCCGCATCAGCTCTACGAGGTCCACCCGGAACTCGTGTTCACGGCGCTCGCCGGGGAGCGGCTGGCGTACAGAAAGAAGTCCTGGAACGGGCAGGCGGCGCGGCGCGCCCTGCTCGCGAGGGTGGGCGTGGCTGTGCCGGACGACCTGGGCCCGGCCGGAGCCGTCGGCGTGGATGACGTGATCGACGCGGCCGCGGTGGCGTGGTGCGCGTACCAGATCGGCCGCGGCGCGGCTCGGCGCGTGCCGGAACCGCCCGATCAGTACGACGGCAGCGGGCGACCCGTGGTGATCTGGTACTAGCTCGAGTGGGCGCGGCGTCGGCGCGTGCCTCAGAATGCACCCGTGCGAGACATCACCGTGTTTAGCGGAAGCGCTCACCGAGAACTGGCCGAGGAGATCTGCTCGTATCTCGACACCAAGCTCGAACCGTGTCAGATCCGTCGATTCGCCAACGACTGTCTCGAGGTCCAGCTTCAGGCCAACTGCCGAGAGCGGGACGTCTTCCTCATCCAGCCGCTCGTCCCACCGGTTCAGGAGCACCTCATGGAACTGCTCCTGATGCTGGACGCTGCGCGTGGGGCATCGGCAGCGCGCATCACGGTGGTGATGCCGCACTACGCCTACGCTCGTTCGGACAAGAAGGAAGCGCCCCGCATCTCGATCGGCGCCCGCCTCGTCGCCGACCTGCTGGAGCGAGCTGGGGCTGGCCGGGTTCTGACAATGACGCTGCACTCGCCACAGGTGCACGGCTTCTTCGGCATACCCGTTGATCACCTCCACGCGTTGCGGGAACTGGCGGAGCACTTCGGCAAGGGCGATCTCGCGCGTGCCGTCGTGGTGTCACCAGACCTCGGCAACGCGAAGGAGGCCGCCGCGTTCGCGCGGATGTTGGCCCTGCCGGTAGCGGCGGCGGCGAAGCAGCGGTTCGACGATGATGTCGTCCACATCAGCGCCATCATTGGCGACGTCGAGGACCGGCACGTCATCGTCCTTGACGACGAGATCGCCAAGGGAAGCACGCTGATCGAGCTGCTGACGCGTCTGCGAGAGCGGGGGGCCCTGTCCGTCCGGGTTGCGTGCACTCATGGACTGTTCACCGGCGACGCGCTTGCGCGCCTGGCGGCTCAGGAAGACGTGGTTGAGATCGTCTGTACGAACACGGTGCCGCTGCCGCCGGCGAAGCGGGTACCGAAACTGACCGTATTGTCGATCGCGCCGGCACTCGCCGAGGCGATGCAGCGCATCCACAATGGAGAGTCCGTGAGCGCGCTGTTTCAGCGGTGACGCCCGTGGCAGGATGTTGGAGACGACAGGAGACAACCATGCCGCTTTCGCTTCCCATCGAGGCCGAGGCCAACAAGCTGCTGCACGACAACCCGCTGGCACTCTTGCTTGGGATGCTTCTTGAGCAGCAGATTGCGGCTGGTCTCGTGGCCGTCTGTCATCGTCGAGTTGGAGATGCTGTACACCGCTCGCTCGGCGAAGCATCGCATGGAGCTGCAGGAACTCATCGTGCGGGCGTTCGCCTGGGTACCGATGCCCGATCGGGTCTTCGCCCGCGCAGCCGACGTTCAGGATGTCCTCACCCAGCAGGAGCAGCATCGGTCGGCCGGTGCTGTCGATCTGCTTGTCGCGGCGGCTGCGGAGCTGAATTCCCTGGCACTCGTTCACTACGACCGGGACTTTGACCAGGTCGCCCGCGCCTCCGGTCAGGCGGGCTCTTGAGGGTCTTGAACAGCTTGTCCGCGCGGAGCATGAGCACGCTGACCCGCCGCCGCACGGCGATGTGGCCCAGCGCGGCGGCTAGGTGCGTCTTGCCGGATAAGCGACCGGCCCGATCACCAAGGCCCCATGGGCGGCGTCGAGGAAGCGCAGCGAGACCAGCTCGTTCCACAGTTGCTGGTCGTAGCGGACCTTAGCGGTGGGGGTCCCAGGTCTCCACCCGCATGGCCGGGTCCAGGCCGGCGGCCCGGGCGCGCAGCGAGGCGGAGTTGGCGTCGCGGCGGGTGACCTCGTCGGCCAGGCGGAGCTCGAGGAAGTCGGCGGGGGCCAGGTGCTGCTGGCGAGCCAGGCTGAGTCGTTCGGGCGGGCGCGGCCGGCCCGAGCTGGCCGAGTACCTGTTCTGGTGCGCCAACTACGGCGAGCCGCGCTTCGACCGACGCGACTTGAGCGCCCAGGTGCGGCTGGAGATCCAGTACGTGTTGCAGTGCCGCGCCGACGAACGGGGCACGCGGACCACGCCCCGGTCGATCCGGCCGGTGCTGCGGTATCTCGCCAAGCAGCGGACCAGGTCGCTGCTGGAGCACTCCGCCGAGTTCTGGATCGCGCGGGTTCAGGGCGGCTCCACGACAACGACGCGGGCGTTCCTGCGCTATGCCGTCGACATCCTCACCGAACTGCGTGACGGTAACGGCTGGGACAGCGAGTACGACGCCGACGTGTGGCGGCTGGCCCGGCTCGGGCTGCGTGTCTCGCGCCGGGCTCGGTTTGACTTCCGGCCGATCCGGCCGGCTTGGCTACGATGCCTGGTCAAGCGCTGGCTACGGTGGCGCATCTACAACGAGTTCGCGCTGACCCAGATCCGCAAGGACTTCACCGCGCCGACCCGTTTCGCCACGCTCAACCCAGGCGTGAGCGCTGCGCCAGCGAGTTTGAACCGGGCCGTGCTCGAGTGCTACCTGGCGCGACTGTCCACCGTGGTCACCCACGCGAAGACGCGCAGCGGCGACATCAGCGTCGTCGCCGCCTTCCTGCGGGCCGTCCACCTGCACCGATGGGCGGTGTTGCCTGCCGACGCGCTCATCCACTCCGACGACCATCCCCGCCACGACGTCAACCCCGCCCCACGCGCGCTGCCCGAACCGGTCATGGCCCAACTGGAGTCCGAAGCCAACCTCGCTCGGCTCACCGACCCGCGCATGCGCCTGCTAGTGGAGATCCTCATCGGTACCGGGCTGCCCATCGGCGATGCCACCCGGCTGGGCGCCGACTGCCTCGTGCGCGACCTCCAGGGCGCGGCGTACCTGCGCTACCGCAACCACAAGATGCGCCGCGACGCCGTGGTGCCCATCGACGAGCACCTCGCCGGCGCGATCGGCGACCAGCAGCAGCGCGTCCGCGCCCGCTACCCGCGCGCCACGGTGTTGTTCCCGCGCGACACAAGCAACCCCGACGGGCGGCTGCCGCTGCCAGCGGCCACTTTCACCGTCAACCTCAAGCGGTGGCTGGCCGACTGCGACATCATCGACGAACTCGGCCGACCCGCCCGCGTCACGCCCCACCGTTTCCGGCACACCTACGCCTGCCGGCTGATCAACAGCGAAGTGTCGCAGGAGGTCGTCCGTCGGCTGCTCGACCACACCTCGCACACGATGACCGCGCACTACGCGAGGCTGGCCGACAGCACCATCCGGGACTAGTGGCAACGCGCGCAGAAGATCAACATTAGCGGTGAGCCGGTCGACCTGCCCGACGACGGGCCCTTGGCCGACGCCGCGTGGATGAAGCAGAATCTCGCCCGGGCGAAGATGGCCCTGCCCAACGGATACTGCGGTCTGCCGTTGCAGAAGTCGTGCCCGCACGCCAACGCCTGCCTGACCTGCCCGTTGTTCATCACCACCGCCGAGTTCCTACCGCAGCACCAGCAGCAGCTCACCGACACCCGTCGCCTCATTGCCCAGGCAGAGGCTGACGGTCGCCAACGAATGGCGCAGATGAACCGCACGGTGGAAGCGAACCTGCTCACCATCATCACGACCCTCCAACCTGGACAGACCTGCACCTGCGGCCCGTCCGGCTGCGCCGGCGAGCACGATGCGCGCTGACAACTCTCACCACCTTCGCCGCCGCAGCACGGCGGCGGCGCGAGCAGACACTGGCCCGAGTACACCAAGCGTTGCGCGAGCTCGAAACCAGCGGCGCAGCCGTCATTGTTGCCGGAATCGCCGCGAGGGCCGGCGTCTCCCGCGCCTGGCTCTACGCCGAAACCGAACGCCGGGACCGCGCCCACGAGATCTGCCACAGCTTGCGCTGATCGTCTGCCGTGAGCACGCCCCGCCACAGCTGGCGTCGGGATGCCCCGGCCGACTGCAGGAAGGCGGCTGCGGCGAACGCGGCACCGTCGGGAATGATCATGGTCGCCGGGTCCTGCGTCGGTAGCCGCGATCACTTGCCCGGATCCACTACCGTCGCCAGCTTGGATATGCGAGGGGTCAGCGAGGTTCAGGGGGTTGCCAGGGCCTCGGTCGGGGCCAGGCGGCTCGCGCGGATGGCGGGGTAGAGGCCCGCTATCGCGCCGATAATCAGGGTGGCGCCGATCCCGCCGAGACTCGCCCAGGCCGGGACGACGGACGGCCAGCCCTGCGTCGCCGCGTACACACCGGTCACTGCGATGCCCAGCAGCACTCCGCCGACACCTCCGAGTGCGGAGAGCATCTGCGACTCGACGAGGAACTGTAGGCGTATCTGGCCACGGGTCGCGCCTAAGGAGCGCCGCAGGCCGATCTCCGCTCGACGCTCCAGTACCGAGATGACCATCGTGTTGGCCACGCCCACGCCGCCCACGAGCAGCGCCACTGCGCCTAGGCCGAGCAGGAGGCCGGTGAACGTCTTGTCCGTGGCTTGCTTGGACGCGAGGGCGTCGGAGGGGCGCGACACCTGGACTTCGTTCGGGTTTTCGGGGTTGGCGGTGGGGCCGAGCACGCTCTGTACTGCTGCGACCTGATCCTCGCGGACTCTGGTGTAGACGGTCGTGGCGTATCCGTCGAAGCCCAGTCTGTTCTGTGCGACGGGCCAGCCGATCAGCGCGTCGGCGTCGAGCTCGGGAGCGAGGGCGACAGGGTTGAGAATGCCCACCACGGTGAACCATCGCCCACCCAGATAGACCTGCTGGTCCGGGCCGGCGGCGCCGACACCGAGCCGCTGCGCCGCGGTGACGCCGAGGACCACCGCCGGGTAGAGCGCGGTCGCCTCGTTGAGCCAGGTTCCGCTGGCCACGGTCGCCCCGACGGTGGGCAGCAGATCGAGCCGAGCAGCGTAGACCCCGAGACCACCGGATTGTCCGGAGGGGATGTGGTCGTTGCGGTAGATCCGGGCCGTTGGCACACGCCCGATCGCGGTGACCGAGGTGACCGGCCCTATCCGACCGATCATTCCGATCGCCTCCTGCGGCAGGTGTGACGCGTCGCCGAAGAAGCTTTGTCCCGGCGACACCGTGAGCAGGTTGGTCCCGAGTCGCGCGAGGGTTCGATCCAGGTCCGCCCGGCTCGAGGTCGAGATCCCGACGACCGCGATCATCGCGGCGATGCCGATCGCGATCCCGAGTGCGGAGAGGAAGACGCGCAGTGGACGGGCTCGTAGGCCGGCCCCGCCGACCCGGAAGATGTCGCCGGGACGAAGCGGCGCCGCTTTTAACCGTGGCCGCTGATCGGTGCCCAGGGGCCGCATGTCATCGAGCAAGATCACCATCAGTGAACCTCCACGAGCAAGATCACCATCAGTGAACCTCCACGAGGGATGCGTTCGGGGCCGAGTCGTGCACGATGCGGCCGTCGAGCATCTCGACCCGCCGGGGTAGGCCCGCCGCGATCTCGCGGTCGTGGGTGATGACGAGCACGGTCGTTCCGCTGGCGTTGAGCTCCCGCAGCAGTTCTACGACGCCGGCGCCCGAGGCCGAGTCGAGGTTGCCGGTCGGCTCGTCGGCGAGCAGCAGCGCCGGATCACCTACCACGGCCCGGGCGATCGCAACTCGCTGCTTCTCGCCCCCGGACAGTTCGTGTGGCCGATGCTCCATCCGGTGACCTAGGCCGACTCGACGCAGCGTCGCCTCGGCGCGGCGTCGGCGCTCGGGCACCGGCACGCCGGCGTAGAGCAGTCCGTCGGCCACGTTCTCGATGGCCGGCACGCCGGCGGCGAGGTGAAACTGCTGGAACACGAAGCCGACCCGAGTGGCGCGAAGCGCGGACAGCTCCCGGTCGGTGAGCTCGGCTACGTCGTATCCGTCCACTCGCACGGTCCCGGCTGACGGCCGGTCCAGGGTGCCGATCAGGTGCAGCATCGTCGACTTCCCCGAGCCCGACGGGCCGCCGATGCCGACCAGCTCGCCGTAGCGGATCGCGAGCGAGACATTCCGTAGCGCCACGACGTCGCCCGGATAGGCCTTGCTCACGTCGCTGAGCTCGACCACCGTCATGACTTCGGCATCCCCACGACGGTGCCCTCCGCCAGACCGTCGCCGGTGATCTCGACCCGGCCGCCGGCGAACATGCCGGTCTTCACCGCCACGTAGTAGGAGCTCACACCGTCGACGACCTGCACGCCGTACCCTCCTTCTGCCAGCGCGACCAGCGCGCCGACCGGCACGGTCAGCACGTTCTCCCGCCGGTCTGAGACGAGCGTGACGGTGACGGGCGCGGCGTCTAGCGTGCCGAGGGTGCTCTGGTCGGAGAGTTTGATGACAACGTTGATGGTCGTGGTGCTCCCGCCGCCGCCGGCGCTGCCGCTGGTGGTGGCCACGGTCCCGACGCGGTCGACGATGCCGTCGACCACGCTCCCGTCCGGCAGGGTGACGGTGGCGGCGATGCCCTTGCTGACGAGGTGTTGCTGGGCCACGTCGAGCGCGACGTCCACGACCCGGGTGGTGCCTGTGTAGGTCAGCACGGGACCGCTGGCCGGGTCGCCGACGCCGAGCTTCAGTTCGGCCACGCGGACGGCGCTGGGCGCGACGACGACCTGGTTCATGTCGATCCGGCCGGTCTGGTCCAGACCGAGGTTCTCCTGCCACCGCTGCACCGCGCCCGCGGTGGCCGAGGTGTAGCTGTCGTCCACGGTGAAGCCCGTGTAACCCAGGGCTGCGAGGTTCTGCTCCAGCTCCTTGACGTCTGCGCCCTCCGCGCCGTTGGAGAGGACGCGGTAGAGCGGCAGCGAGCCGTAGATCAGCGGTACTGGCGTCTCGTCCACCCGGAACAGAGGCTTGCCGCGTTGGATGACCGTGCCGGCGGTGGGCAGCCAGGTCAGTGTGCCGCCGACCGAGCTGCCGCTCTGCCCGCCGGCGCTACTGCGGGCCGACACGGTCGTCGCGTCGCCGTAGCCCAATGTGCCGTTGACGTTCTCGGTCTCCGTCAGGGTGGCCCGGTTGATCGTGGCCGTCGCCGGAGGCAGCCCGACGTTGGCCGTGTCCGCCGCATCCGTGCCGCCCACGCCGATGGCCGCGGCGGCTGCGGCGGCCGCGGCGAGCACGGCCACGCCGATGCCGACCGTGACCCGGGCGGGTGGTCGGCGGCGGCGATGGCCGCTCGCGTCGTTGGGCGGGCCGGCGGGTGGCCCCCCGTTGTCGCTGGGTTGGTCGGCCGGCACGGTCGGCGCGGCCGGTGTTGTCGGCGCTGCGATGTCGTTGAGGGTCAGATGGCTGGCAACGGCCGGTCCATCGCCGGGTGTATGAGATGGTGGCGTGCTCACGCGCCACCTCCGGGTCGGCCCGGGAACACGCCGGCGATCTTGTCTCGGCAGGCGTTCAGGGCCGCGGAGAACGTCGGATCGTTGGGATCGAACTGGCCCGTGGCGCGGCCGCGGCCGAACTGCAGGGTGCCGTCCGGGTTCGGGTCCGGCACGTCAGCGCCGTGATCACGCATGCACTGGGCGAACTGGCGGTACTGCTCCAGCTGCTCGGCGCTGAGCTTGGGCGGCTGCCCGCCGTTGGGCAGCTTGTCCCGGCAGGCCTCGATCGCCTTTTGGAAGTTCGGGTTGTTGCGGTCGAAGCCGCCCGGCCCGCGAGTCGCGCCCGCGCCGGGCTGGAACCCGCCGCCCGCGTCAGGGTCCGCCACGTCCACGCCGTTATCCCGCATGCACTGAGCGAACTGGCGCAATTGCTCGGTCCGGTCCCCGCCCTGGGCGGCATCGCTGCCGCTCGGGTTGGGCCTGGCGCCGCCGGCGGTCGCGACGCCACCATCGGCGTTGGCCGAACCGCAGGCGCTCAGAACACCGATCGCGACGACCAACCCCGCCACCACCAGCGCGCGCCCGATGCCATGTCTCATCGGAACGTCTCCTCTCACCGCCGGATCGAGCCCGCGGTCTGGCAGCCAGTAGATCGGAGCGGGTGTCACCCCGCCGTAAACGCGCCACCGGTTACGCTGGCGTTACCTCCGGCCGGCCACAATGCGGCAAAGCCCAGAGCGCGCTGAGGGTGGGACATTGTGCGCATTCTCGTAGTCGAGGACGAAAAACTCCTCGCCGACGCCGTCGCCGAGTGGCTGCGGCGCGAAGCGTTCGCCGTCGACATCGCCTACGACGGCGACTCCGCGCTGGAGCGGCTTGGCGTGAACGAGTACGACGTCGTCGTGCTCGACCGCGATCTGCCGGTGGTGCACGGCGACGACGTCTGCCGGGCACTGGTCGACTCCGGCGCCCAGACCCGCATCCTCATGCTGACCGCGGCCGCCACCGTGCGTGAGCGGGTCTCCGGGCTCTCGCTCGGAGCCGATGACTACCTCGGCAAGCCATTCGCGTTCGTCGAGCTGTCGGCGCGGGTGCACGCCTTGCTGCGGCGCGCTCGGCCCGCCGCGCCCCCGGTGCTGGAGCGCGCCGGCATCAGACTGGACTCGGCCCGGCACGAGGTCTTCCGCAACGGCCGGCACATCAGCCTGGCCCGCAAGGAGTTCGCCGTCCTGGCCGAGTTGATGCGCTCCGACGGGGCGGTGGTTTCGGCGGAGGATCTGCTCGAACGCGCGTGGGACGAACACGTCGACCCGTTCACCAGCGTCGTCCGCATGATCATGATGAAGCTGCGGCGTAAGCTCGGCCAGCCGCCGGTCATCGAGACCGTGCCGGGAGTGGGGTACAGGATCCCATGAGCGCAACGGATGTGCCGGCCAGGGCCGCGCGGTGGTTTCGCCCCGGCCACTGGACGATCCGGGTACGGCTGACGGCGCTCTACGGTGGGCTGTTCTTCCTCGCCGGGGCCGTGCTGCTCGGTGTGACCTATCTGCTGGTGAAGCAAAGCCTCGAGGCCCGGGGTATGGGCTTCGCGAACCCGGGCTCGCTCTCGCGGGTGCCCGACGTCTTCGGGGGAAGATTTGATCCCGCGGCGATCGAGCAGGTACAGACAGCCATCCGCGAGGAGCAGGCCGCCTACCGGGCGGACACCCTTGACTCGTTGCTGACCCAGGGCTCGTTCGCGCTCGGCATCGTCGGCGTGGCCGCAATCGGATTCGGCTGGCTGATGGCAGACCGGGTGCTGCGCCCGCTGCACCGCATCACCGACACGGCCGGCCGTATTGCCGGCGCCAGCAGCGCCGGGCGCGGACTACACGAACGCATAGCACTGGACGGCCCCTCGGACGAGATCAAGAAGCTGGCCGACACATTCGACACGATGCTCGACCGCCTCGACCGCTCATTCGACGGCCAGCGCCGCTTCGTGGCAAACGCCTCGCATGAGCTGCGCACCCCGCTGGCCATCAACAGGGCGCTCATCGAACTTGCCGTCTCCAGGCCCGGGGCGTCCACCGACGTCCGAACGCTCGGCGAGTCACTGCTCACCATCAACGCCCGCAACGAACGCCTTATCGAGGGTCTGCTCATGCTGGCCGACGGCGAGAACGCCATCGCCGAACACTCCAACATCGACATGGCCGACGTCGCCGCCCACGTCGCGGCCGCGGCCACGCCCACAGCCGTCGAGGCCGGAATACAGGTCAGGACCGACCTGTCGGCCGCACCCACGACCGGTGACCCGGTACTCCTGGACCGGCTCGTGCAGAACCTCGTCGACAACGCCACCCGCCACAACACGGCGGGCGGGTGGTTGAGCCTGCGCACCCGCTCTGTCGAAGGCTGCGCGGAGCTGACCGTGAGCAACACCGGACCGATCGTGCCGCCATACGAGGTCGAGACCATCTTCCTGCCCTTCCGGCGCCTGTCCGACGAGCGCGCCAGCCCCGACCGTGGATTCGGCCTTGGACTGTCCATCGTGGCCGCCATCACCCACGGCCATGGCGGCCACGTGAGCGCATCGCCGCGTGCAGGCGGCGGACTCACCGTCACGGTCAACCTCCCCCGCCAGCAGTGAGGATGTACGAGAGAGTCCTCCCGGCCCGGACTGACCCACCCCCTAGCCCCCCTAGCCCAGGGCTAGGGGGCCCCTAGCCCTCGGCAGGGGAAGTCGTGTGACAACCACGTTTTGTCGGCCGATCCGGTGCCGGTCATAGCCCACGCCGGCGCCAGCCCACCGACGTGCCGGCCCGCTGCGGGCACGATGCTTCGGTCGGTCCCCCGCCGGGGAAAGCGCGTCGCTCGACGTCCCTCGAAGGAACCGCCCGCGCGGTGAGAAGGCGGCCGCAGTCCCCACCGCACACGGGGCATCCCACCCCGAGCGACAGGCACGCTCAGGATCGCTGCGGCCAGACGCGCCACGGACGCCGGTCAAGCAGTCGACGAGAACACCAGGGTCCGGCGACCATGCGTACACCAACAGCTCATCCAGCATGTCCGCGCTAATCGCAACCCCCATAGGCCGTGGCGATGCCGGCACGTCTCAACGCGTCGCTCAGGTCTGCGCAGCGTGCGACCGCCCTCCACGACCGTTCCCGTGACGTCAGTGTTGGGGAACGCCCGTCCGGCGAAGCACCATCCCATCGGCGCCAGCCGTACGTCTCATCGCGCAGCGGCGACAGGTCTGGCTGTGCCAACCGCTCGCGGCATGAGCTGGGCATCCGTCGCACCGGCGGAGCCAGCAGGGCATCAGCCGAAGCGGTCCTGCACCGGGTGACCGAGCCGCAGCCGGTCGTCGCAATCTGACATCAGAGCTTGATTGGACCGCGCGGACTTAGCAGTGTTATGCATTCTGCGAACAGAGGTTCGAAAAACGAACGGATGGCATGCCGGTCTCCTATCCACGCAACCGCGCGACCGCTACCGCGACCAGGTAAGTCAGCCCCGCGATCGCCCCCAACCAAGTGAAGGGTTCGCCCGAGTACCCTCGGGCCATCTCCACCACCGCCGCGGCAATCACCACGAGAATCAGCACCGTGCCGCTGGCCGCGCGACTCGAGGTTCGCGCGGCGTTCGCGTTCGGTCTCCAGCTCGCCCGCGATGAACTCCGGGTAGACCGAGCTGTAGTCGGTCACCGGAGGATATCGTCCTTGAATGACACCGGCGGCTCGTGGAAGATCAGCTCCGTGTTGAGCCAGGACGTGTCGACGGGTTCGGCCGGAACCGTGTCCATCGGCCCGGTCGGGTACGGCGGTCCGGGCTCGGGCGCGGCCGACGACATCGGCTCAGCGCCGCCATCGCGCTCCTCGCCGGGGGTCACCCTTCGCCACCTTCGTCTCGTACGTGCCGCCGTCGTGAATGTGGCCGGGGTGGCCATGGCGGATCTCGACCGTGCTCATCCACGTCGGGAGCGCGGGCGGAGGCGGCGGTGGCGGCGGCGAAGGGGCCTCGCCGGGCGTCGAAGGGCTGTCGCTCATGCGCAGACTCACTCTCTCCTGTCAAGATCGGTCCGAATTACAGGCGTGTAACTATTGCGACGTAGAGCGTAGCCCAGGACTCTGACGCTTGAGCAACGTCCGGGTACCCCCCGGCTAGGCTGTCGATGTGTTCTCGCTTCCGATTCCCCCCGAGGCCAACGCGCTTCTCGACCGCGACCCGCTGGCGGTCCTGGTCGGCATGACCCTTGATCAACAGGTCCCGCTTGAGAAAGCGTTCACGTCGCCCTATGTCCTCGGGCTGCGTCTCGGTCACGAGCCCACCGCCGCGGAGATCGCCGAATACGACCCGGACGAGCTGGTCACCATCTTCTCCACGCCGCCAGCGCTCCATCGGTTCCCGAAGGCGATGGCCGCCCGGGTGCAGGAGGTCTGTCGGGCGATCGTGGCCCAGTACGACGGCGACCCCGCGCGGCTCTGGTCCGACGCGGCAACCGGTACCGAGCTGCTGCGGCGCATCAAGGCGTTGCCCGGGTTCGGCCAGCAGAAGGCCCAGATTCTGGTGGCCCTGCTCGGCAAGCGGGACATCGCGCAGCCTGAGGGCTGGCGTGAGGCTGCCGGCGCGTACGGCGAGGAGGGCTCGTACCGCTCGGTCGCAGACATCGTGGACGACGACTCCCTGGCCCAGGTGCGCACCTACAAGAAGGCGATGAAGGCCGAGGCCGCCGGGAAGTGACGGCTGCCAGGCTCCCGGCGAGTCCAGCGGCGACTGCCGGGCGGCCTTCTTGGCGAGGTCGGCGGCGATCCGCCGGGCCGACCGCTCTGGCCGCGGGCATCGCGGTCCCGCCGTGGTGCACCACGAGGAGGTGGCCGAGCCCATCTTCGTCGAGGCGGTCAACTACTCGCTGCCCGAGTTCAACATGCCGGTCGCGACGATCCGCGTAGCCGAGCCGCACCACGGCCCGCACAGCCACCTGCCGCACACGGAGGGGCTGGCATACCGCTACATCAGTTTCGCCTCGCCGATCGTGGTGACCGGCGGCGTTCCGACTCGGATCCCGCTCATCGGCTTCTGAGCAGGAAATATTGATCGGCCTATCCATAGCTAGAAAATGTGCTGCGATCAACAACAACCCATGGAGAAGGCGTTCTCGTCCCCGTACGTGTTGAAGCAACGCCTCGGCCGCGACCTTGATGCTCGCGACATCGCCGCATACGACCCGGAAGGTCTTGAGGCGATCTTCGCGAAGCCGCCGGCCCTGCATCGTTTTCCAAGGGCGTTTGCGAAACGGGCGCAGGAAATGTGCCAGATCCTGGTGGAACGGTACGACGGCGATGCCTCGAAGTTGTGGGCCGAGGCGAGGGATGGGAAGGACGCGGTTGCCCGCATCGGCCAATTACCAGGCTTCGGCAAGCAGAAGTCGCAGATCTTCGTCGCCCTGCTGGGCAAGCAGTTCGGCGTCCAACCCGACGGGTGGCGTGAGGCAACTGGCGTCTACGGCGAGGAGGGCTCGCTCCGATCGGTCGCCGATATCGACGACGAGTTGTCGCTGGCCAAGGTGCGCGAGTACAAGAAGGCGATGAAGGCCGCCGCCAAGGACAGCTGACACAATCTGAAACATGTATTTCGATTGAGAATTAGCAAGCTGAACTTTGTTGTACAGCAGCCAAGCAGCAAGGTATGCTTTGGCGCATGGCAACTGCGCTTCAGGCCCAACAGGGTCGCCTTCACCTCGATCGCAGGCTGACCAAGCTCGGTCCAGCCGGCCGATTCGTTGCACCTCGCGCCGGTTGGCTGCGCGCGGTGCGCGAGGCTTTGGGTATGAGCGCGGCTGTGCTGGCCAGACGGCTCGGAGTTTCCGCGCAGGCTGTCCGGGCGATGGAGATCAGCGAGCTTGACGGCCGCATTCGTATCGACACCCTACGGAGAGCCGCCGATGCGATGGACTGCGAATTGGTGTACGTCGTGCTCCCGCGGACCACGCTTCAGAACACTGTGGACAGACAGGCCATAGCCGTTGCACGCCGCCAGATGTATGCCACCGACGTGACAATGTCATTGGAGGACCAGGCGGTCGGTGTCGACGGTGATGCGGTGCGACGACAAGCAGCTGAGATTGTCGCGGCCGGTCGCCAGTGGCGTGATGACTCGTGACGACTGGTCGCGCTGTGAGTGATAAAGATCCGCCCGACGCTACCCCTCTATCTGAGGAGGATTTGTCGGCGTTGCTTCCGGCATGGGTTGCCAGCCAGCGTGACCTTAACGCCGCCGAGCAGGCGAATGTCTTTGCGGCGATGATGTGGGCCTTCACGTCTCG
Organism: Micromonosporaceae bacterium; assembly: GCA_045403155.1. Lineage (GTDB taxonomy): Bacteria > Actinomycetota > Actinomycetes > Mycobacteriales > Micromonosporaceae > JAXIPB01. Next base: position 11,846 of record JAXIPB010000280.1, on the reverse strand, counting down.
GCGGAGGTGGAGCGTTGACCGCGTTCTGGACCGTCGGACGCTGGTCGACCTGCATAAGCGAATGTTTGGTGAGGTGTGGCGATGGGCGGGCACGTGGCGGCAGCGGGAGACGAATATCGGCGTCAGCCCACACCGCATTGCGATTGAGGTTGAGAACCTCCTCGGTGATGTGCGGATGCAGACCGCCGACGCGATGAATCCGGCTTGGCCTCCCGATGATGTGGCCGTGAGGTTTCACCATCGGCTAGTGTCGATTCACCCCTTTCCCAATGGCAATGGCCGACATGCGCGGCTGGCTGCCGACCTGCTCGTCGTTGCACTGGGGCGGCCGCGGTTCACATGGGGCGCCAGCGGCGATCTTGCCGCCAGCAGCCCAGCACGCGCCGAGTATCTCGTCGCCCTGCGAACCGCGGACCGCAAGTTCGATTACGCACCGCTTCTCAAGTTTGCGAGGTCGTGAGTGCGTCCGCTCACGTATGTCGGAGCCTCGCGCGGAAGACCGGCATCTCAGGCTATGAGCGCGGTCCGTGCGATGGCAAGATCAGCGACAAATCGTCGCCGTCGCTTACAGCGAGGCGATGTCGAGTCCGTCACGAATCTCCCGGATCAGTCGATGGTCGTCGCCGAGAACCTGCCCGCAGTCTGCGAGCGTCGACTCGTAGAGTTCGATGGCGGCCTGCTTTCGGCCGGCACCAAGATACGCGCCGGCCAAGTTGTTGCGTGATGTGAGGGAAGCGATGTGATCGACACCGAGCACCCTCGCCCGGTCGGCGGCCCCGCGCTCGTACTGGGCGATGGCGTCGTCGTATCGAATGTCGGCCAGGTAAGCACCGGCGAGATTGTTGCGCGAAGAGAGTGTATCCGGATGGTTCGTGCCGAGCACCTCAGTCCATTTGGCCAGCGTCTGTTCATGAAGCGCGATGGCCTCGTCCACGCGGTCGTCCGCCAGGTACGCCTCGGCTAAGTTGTTCCGGGACGACAGGGTATCTGGGTTATCGGCGCCAAGAACGCGCGTCCGGTCGGCCAGCGTGCGCTCATACAAGGCGATGGCGTCGTTGATCAAATCGTCGGCCAGATATGCACCCGCAAGATTGTTTCGCGAGGAAAGTGTGTCTGGGTGGTCGACACCGATGACCCGCTCTGGTTCGGTGATGATCTTTTGAAAGAGCGCGATGGCCTCATCGAGGCGATCGGCCGCATGATAGGCGGTGGCGAGATTATTGGCTGCGGTGAGTGTGTCGGGGTGATCGTGACCCACGGTCTCCTGATAAGCAGTCAGGGTCCGTTCGTAGAGAGTTACGGCCGGACCAAGCCGACCTGCAGACTGAAAGGCGTCCGCGAGGTTGATCCAGGCAGTCAAGGTGGCGGTGTGGCGCGGGCCAAGGATCCGTTCGGAGTCCGCCGACACGCTTCGGCCGAACTCGATTGCCCGGCTGTGGTCATTGACATCGTTGAGATGGCCGACGGCCCACACGCAGCCGCGGGCGGCCACTGCAGTGGTCCGCTGCGCGAAAATTCGTCAAGAGTTCGGCAAGCGAGCCCCGCGGTGGCAGGATCGGAGGCGGAGCCCGCATGGAAGGCGTGATGCCGTGGTACGCGACCGCAAACCGGCGCCCATCCTGATCACGGACGCGGCGGAGAGCCCAGAGAAGGAACTGCGCCGTCGCGAGGTCCGCTATGTGATCATGATGTCGATCCGGGCGCTGTGCCTGATCGCTGGCGCGATTCTCGTCTCGACGAAGCCGCCGCTGTGGGGTGTGTGGGTGGGTCTCTGCGTGGTTGGCATGGTATTGCTGCCGTGGCTGGCCGTGATCCTTGCCAACGACCGGCGGCCGAGAAAGCGTGGTGTCATAGACCCGCATCCGCTGCGGCCCGGCCAGGCCGCATTGCCGGCGCCGCGCGACGAGCACATCATCGACGCCGACTGAGCATCGACGCGGACTGAGCATCGACGCCGACTGAGCATCGACGCCCGACTGATTCGCCTACCTTGCGCCGAAGGGTGGTCGCACCTGGCGCATCGGCCGTAACGGTGGCATTGCCCGCGGCGGACGGCCACCCACGACCGAGACCGCGCTCGCACCGAGGCGGGCCCCCGAGTGCAGCGCGGTCGCCGGATCCTCACCGGCCAGCCAGGCGACCAGGACTCCGGCCGCGAACGCGTCGCCGGCTCCGGTGGCGTCGATGACCGCGGACGCCGGCACGGCGGGAGCCTCGATCACCGTGCCGTCCTTGTCCGCCCAGACCGCTCCGGCGGCACCGAGCTTGACGGCCGCGTGACGCGCGAACCGGGCCAGCGCTCGGGCGAGGTCCGACGGGTCCAACTCGTCATCCTCGAGCAACGTCCGTGCCTCGTCGAGGTTGGCGAAGAGTACGTCGGTGCCGCCCGCCCAGCCGAGGAAGGCTGGCCCGCCGACCCGTCGCAGGGGCGCCGCAGACGCCGCGTCGACGCTGGTGCTGAGGCCGCGGTCGGCTGCGGCGGCGAGCGCGTGCCGCCCCGCCGCCAGCGACGATGCGTCGAGCAGCGTGTAGCCGGACAGGTGAAGATGGACGGCGTCGTCCACGGCATTCAATGCGGCGTCCACATCGGACGGCACGAGGAGCAGATTCGCTCCGCGGTCGCAGAGAAACGACCGCTCTGCCTCGTGCGCGAGCACGATCACGCTCCCCGTCGGGGCGTCCGCGCTGCGTCGTACGAATCGGCAGCCGACACCCGACGCTTTCAGCTCCGCGATCCGGTCGTCGCCGTTCGCGTCGACCCCCGCCACACCGACGAGGTCGACCGGACAGCCCGCGGACGCGAGCCAGGCCGCGGTGTTCGCCGCGGATCCGCCGCCGGTAACGCTGATGCTCGCCGGCGTGTCCGAGCCGGTCGCGACGGATCCACTGTGGACGGCAAGTATGTCGGTGACGATGTCCCCGACGACCAGCATCCTGTGCCCGGGCCTGCGCGTGGTGTTCATTCGAGGACGCGGATGGCCGCGTACGCGGACGCGATCTGAGCCGCGAGTGCGGCGTTGCGCAGAATGATCCGGATGTTGGCCTCAAGACTGGCCCCGGCGGTCGCCTCATGGAAGTGGGCGAGCAGGTACGGCGTGACATCCTTGCCGGTGATCTCCTCCCGCGCCAATCCGGCCAGTCCGTCGGCGAGTACGCGTTCGTGCAGCGCGGGGTCGAGCTGTTCGGCCGGCGGCAGCGGGTTGGCCACGACCACCGCGCCGGCGTGCACTCCCTGCGCGTGGCGGGCATGCAACACCATCGCGAGCTGTTCTGGGCCCGCGATAGACCAGTCCAGATCAAAGCCGCTATCGGTGAGATAGAACCCCGGGAAGCGTGTCGTCCCATACCCGATGACCGTCACACCGAGAGTCTCCAGTCGCTCCAGCGTCGCACCGACATCGAGAATCGACTTCACCCCGGCACAGACCACCATCACCGGTGTCCGGGCCAAGGTGACGAGGTCAGCCGACTCATCGAAGGTCTCCATTGCCCCTCGGTGCACACCACCCAGTCCACCGGTGGCGAAGACGATGATGCCGGCGTGCGCGGCGAGCGCGGCTGTGCTGGCGACCGTCGTCGCCCCATCGGCACCGGTCGCGGCGGCGACGGCCAGGTCGCGTACGGAAAGCTTCGCCACCCCATCGGCGGTGGCGAGGCGGGCGAGTTCGTCGTCGTCCAGGCCGACAATGACCTCGCCGCCGACCACGCCGACCGTCGCCGGAATCGCGCCCTGCTTGCGTACGGTCTCCTCGATCTCCCGTGCGATCTCGAGATTGCGCGGGCGGGGCAACCCGTGCGAGATGATCGTGCTCTCGAGCGCGACCACAGGTTGGTGCTCACGCAGCGCCGTGCGCACGTGGTGTCCGTACCGGACCTCCTGCATGGTGATCACGGTACGACGTCGAGTGTTCGCGACGCGAGGAACCTGCGACACTGGGCGGGTGACCACACCGACGACCCCTGAGTCCGGCACCCTGATCGAGGAACGCACCGACTACCGCCTCGATGAGGGCGACCACGAGCGCTTCTCGCACTACGCGGACAAGGAAAAGATCATGGAGGCGATGGTGAACGGCACGCCCGTGCGCGCGTTGTGCGGAAAGGTCTGGGTCCCATCGCGGGATCCAAAACGCTTCCCGGTCTGCCCGGAGTGCAAGGAGATCTTCGAGTCGCTGCCGGATGCGTAGCCTGCGGGAAACCTGACCGACCGCGCTTTCGACCGCGTGGTGTCGCCCGCGGCCGGTGTCGCCCGCGGCTGGTGTCGCTCGCGGCTGGTGTCGCTCGCGCAGAATGCCGGTGAGCCGGGTTAGTCTGGGCGGGCCTTCGCGTCGTACCCGACCGAGGGCTTTCACACGTCGGTCGCCCAGCGGCGTGCGGGCTCGAGTTCGGTACGGGGAGGGACGCATGGCCGCGCCCCGACCGTCGCTCGCCTCCTTCCCGCCCCTGCGGGCCTGGCAGCGGCGGGCCATGGTCGAGTACCTCCGCCGCCGCGACGGTAACTTCGCCGGAGGCGATCAACGCAGCAACTTCGCCGGAGGCGATCAACGCAGCAACTTCGCCGGTGGCGATCAACGCAGCAACTTCGCCGGTGGCGATCAACGCAGCAACTTCGCCGGAGGCGATCAACGCAACAACTTCGTGGCCGTTGCCACGCCAGGCGCGGGCAAGACGACGTTCGCGCTGCGCATAGCGGCCGAGCTCCTGGCGGACAGCACGGTCGAGGCGCTCACGGTCGTGACGCCGACCGAGCATCTCAAGACCCAGTGGGCGGTCGCCGCGGGCGCTGTCGGGATCCAGCTGGACGCCGCCTTCCGCAATGTCGACGTCCACTCCTCCGCCGATTTCCATGGCGCCGTGGTGACGTACGCCCAGGTCGGCGCGGCCCCCGCCGTACATAGACGGCGTTCGCTTGCCCGGCGCACCCTAGTGATCCTCGATGAGATTCACCACGCGGGCGACTCCCGATCTTGGGGCGAAGCCACGAGATCCGCGTTCGAGCCCGCGGTTCGCCGGCTGATGCTCACCGGAACGCCATTTCGCTCCGACGAGAATCCAATCCCGTTCGTGACGTACGAGCGCGAGGCCGATGGCCGTCTGCGATCGCGGTCAGATTCCTCGTACGGCTACGCGGACGCGCTGGCCGATGGCGTCGTACGGCCGGTCATCTTCCTGGCGTACTCGGGCGAGACCCGATGGCGTACGTCAGCCGGCGAGGAGTTGACTGCGCGGCTCGGCGAGCCGATGACCAAGGACTTGATCGCGAACGCGTGGCGGACCGCGCTCGACCCCAACGGCGAGTGGATGCCACAGGTTCTGCGCGCCGCCGACGCGCGGCTGCAGGCCAAACGCTCCGGCGGCATGCCAGATGCCGGCGGTCTGGTCATCGCGACCGATCGGCAGGCGGCTCGGGCGTACGCCAAGCTGCTCGAAACGATCTGCGGCGAGAAGCCCGCGGTGGCGCTCTCGGACGACGCTGGAGCCTCCGGCCGGATTGCCGCGTTCGCCGCGTCCACCCAACGCTGGCTGGTCGCGGTGCGGATGGTGTCGGAGGGGGTCGACATTCCGCGCTTGGCGGTGGGCGTATACGCCACGAGCGCCTCGACCCCGCTGTTCTTCGCTCAGGCGATCGGGCGGTTTGTTCGGGTACGGACACCTGGCGAGACCGCGAGTGTCTTCCTCCCCAGCGTGACGCAGCTTCTTGAGCTGGCGAGCGAGATGGAGGCGCAACGCGACCATGTCCTCGGCGAGCGCTCCCGTGGCGACGGGCTCGACGACGACCTCATGGAGCGAGCCGCGCGGGCCGACGGCGCAAGTGATGAGCTGGTCAGACGATTCGAGGCGCTCTCCGCCACCGCAGAACTTGATCAAGTAATCTTCGATGGGGCATCGTTCGGCCTGCCCGTCCGGTCGGGTACGCCCGAGGAGGAGGAGTACCTGGGCCTGCCGGGTCTGCTACGCCCCGATCAGGTTGCGAGCCTGCTGGCCCGACGGCAGGCGGAGCAGTCCGCGGCGGCGCGGCGACGGGACGAGGGCGCTGCGTCATCGAGACACGTGGCCCCGAGACAGCAAACGTCGGGGGAGCGGCGCTTGGCCCTCCGACGCCAGCTGAATGGACTGGTCGCCGCCCATCACCACCGCACGGGCGTACCGCACGGGAAGATCCACGCCGAGCTGCGGCGACTCTGCGGCGGACCGGCGAGTGCACAGGCGACGATCGCCCAGCTCGAGGAGCGGATCTCGACGCTGCACAAGCTGTGACTTCCGCCGACGCCGGCGCATCCTCGCTCCGGGTGCGCAAAAGGGCGCCCCGGTCTCCCGAGACGCCCTGCGCATGTGCGTCTAGCTAAACTGCCGGCCCGGCTGTCCTACCTGCTCAGCTGGCCCGCTCTCGGTCAGCTCGCTAACGCGCCACGTGAAGTCGGGCGCAGCCACGACCTCAACAGCGATCTTTACAAGCTCCGGTGCGTACTTGTTGGCGTGATGCCCGCAGAAGACCAACTCGCCCCCGCCGGCCAGAACGATCCGCAGTTTCCCGGCCGCGTTGCAGCGGTCGCAGCGCTCTTCGGCTGCGGGGGGAGCCGCGGCCTCGGGCGGCGGCGTGAGGGTTGGGGTCATCGCCTCCTCCTCTGCAGGTCGTGCGTCGATTGGGGACACGTTGCTTTGCTCGTCTTTCACACATCGTCCAACATCGGGTCCAGCGACCGCGTTCCCGAAACCATGGGGACCGCGGTCACACCGAGCGTATCCCGAGGAGTTGAACGGCCTCACCCGTCATGGCATCGGGCATACGGCGTCCTCGGTCACATTTGCGTCACAGCCAGCATGTGATCACCGACCACCAGTGACCATCCGGGCACGACTCGCCCAAAACACCCCTCCCGCCATGGCACGCCACAGCGATTACGCGATCAGCGAAACCCCGCAAGATCGCAACGATCATGACCTCACGGCCGCAGAAAGCCGTCGATCATGACCTCCAGGTCATGATCGGCGCGAAGAGGTCAGTCGAGGTAGTCGCGGAGGACTTGAGAGCGGGAGGGGTGCCGCAGCTTCGACATCGTCTTGGACTCGATCTGACGGATCCGCTCCCGCGTCACTCCGTAGACCTGGCCGATCTCATCCAGTGTGCGGGGCTGGCCGTCGGTGAGCCCGAACCGCAGCCGCACCACGCCCGCCTCCCGCTCCGAGAGCGTCTGCAGCACCTGCTGAAGCTGGTCCTGCAGCAGCGAGAAGGAGACGGCGTCCACGGCCACCACGGCCTCGGAGTCCTCGATGAAGTCGCCAAGCTGGCTGTCGCCCTCATCCCCGATCGTCTGGTCGAGCGAGATGGGTTCGCGGGCGTATTGCTGGATCTCCAGCACCTTCTCCGGCGTGATGTCCATCTCCTTGGCCAGCTCCTCCGGTGTGGGCTCCCGCCCGAGGTCCTGGAGCAGCTCACGCTGGATACGGCCAAGCTTGTTTATCACTTCAACCATGTGCACCGGGATGCGGATGGTGCGGGCCTGGTCGGCCATGGCGCGGGTGATCGCCTGCCGGATCCACCAGGTGGCGTAGGTGGAGAACTTGTAGCCCTTGGTGTAGTCGAACTTCTCGACCGCCCGGATGAGACCGAGATTGCCCTCCTGGATGAGATCGAGGAAGGCCATGCCACGGCCGGTGTACCGCTTGGCCAGCGACACGACAAGTCGCAGGTTCGCCTCGAGCAGATGGTTCTTCGCGCGCTCGCCGTCCCGCGAGATCCAATCGAGGTCGCGGCGTTCGGGCGTGGGCAGCTTCTTGCCGTCCTCCTCGGCCGCGCGCAGCACCTCGGACGCGTACAGCCCGGCCTCGATCCGCTTGGCGAGATCGACCTCCTGCTCGGCGTTGAGCAGCGGGACCTTGCCGATTTGCTTGAGGTAGGCCCGCACGGAATCCGCCGACGCGGTGAGTTCAGCGTCGCGGCGCGCCTGCTTGAGAGCTTCGGACTCCTCGTCGTCCCAGACGAAATCGTCGTCGGCCTCCGCGTCGGCCTGCGCGGCCTCCACTAGTGCGGCCGGCTCCTCGACCACAACATCGGCGAGCTCGAGCGCGAGCTCCTCCTCGAGTTCGACATCCACCGGCCCGGGAGCATCGGACAGCAGCACTGCGGGGTCGATCGTCGCAGCTGTCTCGGCTGCCTTCTTGTCCTTGCCAGAGGGGGCGGCCTCGACAGCGACACCAGCGTCCGCAGCGACACCAGCGTCCGCTGCGACACCAGCATCCGCAGTGGCACCGTCGAGGGGGCCAGCAGCCTTTTTCGCCCCGCTCTTGCGCGCGGGTGCCTTCTTCACGGCACCGTTGGGCGCATCGGCTGTCGCGGCGTCAGCGGCTTCCGGGGCGGGCCCCGCGGCCTTCGCCGATGATTTCTTCGCGGCCGTCTTGGTCTGGCGGGCAGGCTTCGTCTCGGTCGCCGGCGCTTCAGCGGCCGGCGACGCGTCGTCAACCACCGCCAGCTTGGCGGAAGATCGAGAATTCGTGCGCGGGCTCTTCGTGGTCTTCGAAGACGGCGCCGACTTCGCCGCCGTTGCCTTCGCAGCGGGCGTCGACTTTGCGGCTGGCGTCGACTTTGCGGCCGGCGTGGCCTTCGGGTCCGGGGCCGCCTTCGCGTCGGCAGGCGCCGCCTTCGCGTCGGGAGGTGCCGCCTTCGCGTCGGGAGGTGCCGCCTTCGTGTCAGAAGCGGCGTCCGATCCGGTTCCAGATGCCCGCACGGTTGTGGCCCGGGAGGCGGCGGTAGCCGCTCGGGCCGCGACGGCACGCGCCGCCCTGCGGTCGCCCCGGTCGGGCGTCGATTCGTCGAACACGAGTACGCCCGCCTCCGTGAGTTTTCGAAGCACCTTCTTGACCTGGGCCGGCGGCACCTGAGCCTGGTCCAGTCTCTGCCCAACCTCGGTCGAGGTCAGCTCGCCGCCCGAAGTAGCGGCGTGGGCAAGCAGCTCGTCGGTGATCGACTGGACATCGGCGCCATCGTGGGCGAGATCCGGGTCCTGGCGCGTTTCTGTCACGAACGACCTTCCAGTGGCGAGACCGGCGACCGGATCCGTCGACGGGCGCAAAATACGCCGCGGTGACGCCCCCGTACGGAGACCGGTGCTGTGCTTCATGTTCCGCTTGCAAGCTTCGCAGAGTTGTACCTGGGGCCCTCGCATCGGGCGGCTCTGGCGAGACACGCGGGCAGGCGTGAATTGTAGCGCCGTTCTTTGCGATCATCTCGTGTCACGGCCGTCGTTCGGCTGCGAGGATGGTTGGCGCACGGAGTGGCCGGCGCACCATGGGGCATGGAGACCGTCGCCGGATGCGAGGTGCGGCCGGCCTGGACCCGCCCCGCGGAGGGATTCCATGAGTTCTCAGAGTGGTTCGCGCACGTGGGAGATGGCGGGTGACCCAGCGCGGTCGGAGGATCCCCGGGAGCTGCTTGCCGTCGCCGTGGCGCTTGCTCGTCGGGCCGCCGAGCTCGCCCGGAGCCTGCGCGCGGACGGAGTCACGGGGGTCGGCACGAAAACCACCGCCACTGATCTGGTCACGGCGGCCGATCGGGCCGTCGAGCGGTTGATCGTCGACCTGCTGGCCGTAGAGCGCCCCGGCGACAGCATTCTCGGCGAGGAATTCGGCTCCCCGCCCGCCGAGTCCGGGAGAGACTTTTCCGCAGGGGCCGGAGAGGCCTTCCCGACCGTCCGGTGGGTGATCGACCCCATCGACGGGACAGTGAACTATGTGTACGGACTTCCGCAGTACGCGGTCTCCATCGCGGCCGAGGTGCGGGGCGTCAGCGTTGCCGGCGTCGTCCGAAACGCCGTCTCGGGGGAGGAGTGGACCGCCGTGCGGGGCGGAGGCGCGTGGCGTGACGGGCGGAGGCTCACCGGCTCTACGGCGACGAACCTGAGCCAGGCACTGGTCGCAACCGGGTTCGGCTACGACGCCGCGCGACGCGCGCATCAGGCCGGCGTGGTGGCCGGAGTCCTGCCCCTGGTACGGGATATCCGCCGGCTGGGTGCGGCGTCGCTCGACCTGTGCTTCGCCGCGGATGCGCGGGTCGATGCCTATTTCGAGAAGGGCCTTAACGCCTGGGACAACGCAGCCGGCGGGCTGATCGCCCAGGAGGCAGGGCTGCTGGTGACCGGCCTGCGGGGCGCTCCCCCGGGTCCGGCAATGGTGCTTGCCGCCCCGCCGGCCCTGCACGCAGAGCTACACAGGATCCTGGTCGCGCTCGACGCGGACGGCGGGCCGTGAGCCCGGTTGGGGCCATGCGTGCGTTACGCGCCTGCCGCCTCGCACGTGCCTGGCGGCAGCTCCGGGTTGCCGAGTGCCGCGATGGACTGGTTGACCTCGGTCGTCGTCGCGAGTTGCTGGAACTGCGTACCGATGACGACGTCGACCTCCGCGCCCTTGCGTTTGATGTCGAAGATCATCTTCGCTTCGTCGACGAGGAAGTAAGCGCTGACAAGCCAGGCCGCGCCGACCGCCTCGGGCCCGAAGGTGATCTCAGCGATCTGGTCGGAGACTTTGTTCCCGGGCGCGGTCTCGGTCTTCTTGACATTGAAACCCCGGTTCTTGAACTCGCCACCGATTTGCTGCGCGAGCCCGACCTTCTTGGTCCCGTTGAAGACGTTGATCGTCACATCGTTGCGTTCGGGCATCTTTACCCTCGCCGGAACGAGGCCGGATGGGCACGGGTCCACACTCAGCGGCTTGGTCTGGGAATCCCGGCCGATCGCCATGATGACGACCACGCCGGCCGTGACGAACAGGACGGCGACCGCGATCAGCGCCCGTACCCTTGCAAACGTCATTCCTCGGTACTCCCCGGTCCGCGATCTGGGTATCAATGTGGGCATTTACGTGGGCATCAGGCGCCTCCCAGTGCCCACGAGGGTAGCCTCCACCCGCACCACCTGTGGGGAATCCCCATGGCTTGTCGGCGTGCCGTTGGTCATCCGTCAGCGCCTAGCCCTACCTTTGTGTCGCCTAGGTCACATCGGGAACATTCTTTCGTGCGGACGCGTACAACTTTCCGCATGAGGAGGGTAAGGTACGCCGCCGGCGGGCCTACGGGGATCTCCCGAGCGGACGATCGAGTGCGACGAGGGGACCGCACCCCGGCCGGCCGGCCGACAGCGAAACGCAACACGACAGTTGCACCGCGAGCATGCGAGCGGAGCAGCGATAACAGTGACACGCGTTGATGCATTGGAGTGTGACAACGGATGGCGACCGACTACGACGCGCCACGGCGTGACGAGGTCGAGCTCGGTGAGGACAGCATCGAGGAGCTGAAGTCCCGGCGGGTTGACGCGCAGTCGGGCAGTGTGGACATCGACGAGACCGACGTCGCTGACAGCTTTGAGCTGCCCGGCGCGGATCTCGCCGATGAGGAACTGACCGTCAGGGTCCTGCCCATGCAGGCCGACGAGTTCCGCTGCTCGCGGTGCTTCCTCGTACATCACCGCAGCCAGCTCGCGTACGAGCGCAATGGCGAGCTGATCTGTCGAGAGTGCGCCTAACGCGGCCGGGACACGCGCGTGATGGATGGCGCGGGTGCCTGCGCTCTTAACCGTGACGGCAGCCGTGACAGTGCGGCAAGAGATGGGTAGACCAGAATCGGCGGGGCACGGGGGGCCGTTGGCGAGATCTCGAACGCGGAAGGTTCAGGGATGACAGAGCAGCGCGACCCCCCGGACGACCTGCCGGGCGATGGCATTCCCGGTGCGATCGTCCCTGGCGACGCGGCCGCCAGCGATGCCAGCCAGGCCGGGCTCTGGGTGCAGTTGAGCTACCTCCACGCGAAACGCTGGGGGCTCCAGTATCAACTCGTCGGGCAGTCGCCGGACCGG
>JAXIPB010000125.1:0-10566 GCA_045403155.1 Micromonosporaceae bacterium | reverse complement strand
CCTGGTGGTCTTGATCGGCGCCATTTCGCGACGCTCAGTTCATGATCGCGGCGATCTTGGAGGTGGCGGGAGCAGCTCCCATCAGCTGGAGGTTCGACGTCGCAGAACTAGGTACGACTGGACGCCTCGCCGAACTAGCTACGGCTGGACGCCTCGCCGAACTAGGTACGGCTGGACGCCTCGCCCCGCACTCGGATGAACAGATCCTTGCTGTCGGCGAGTTCCCGGTTGTAGAAGATCACCAAACCGAGGCTCTCGTTGTCCGCCCATACGCACATCACGACTCTGACATCGCCGGTGACGCCGTCGCCACACTTGGCCTTCCCGCCAAGTGGTCCCGCCGACGTGTCCGCAATGTTTGAGATCTTGATGTCCCCGGATGAGTTGAACGAGGTGAAGGTGTCGTCGATCTCTGCCGTTGGGCTGACGATGTCCGCTGTCACGCCGATGAACAGGACCCGCTTGCCGGCAGCGCGCGGGTCGTTGTAGAACGCCGCCACCGCGCCGGTCTCCCCATCAATCTCCGCTTTGATGTCGGTGACCACCTTGTCGGCCGTCTCCTGAAGGTCGGCCTGCGTGGATTTCGTCAGACCCGCGAGGCTCTGCGGGGCGCTGAGGGTCAGCGGCCCGAGCGGGGCGCCCGTAGGCCCGGCGGAGACCGGAGGCGACGTGGGGTGCTCGCCTACCGTATTTCCGCGGGGCAGCAGTACCACCACCGCTGCAATGCCGCCCCCGACGACGAGGACGAGTGCGACCAACGCAAGTGCGATCCACAGCCCGCGCCTGGATCCGCCGCTGTCCGAGGTCGGCGCGCCCGGAGGCGGGTACGAAACCGGCTGGTAGCCCGGCTGGGGCCCAAACGGCGTTGCTTGCCCCGACGCGTAGGCCGGCTGGGCCGCCGGCGCGGCCTGGTATGCCGGCGCGGCCTGGTACGGGGGCGCGGCCTGGTACGCCGACGCGGCCTGGTACGCGGGAGCGGCCTGATGTGCCGGCTGGGCCGCCGGTGCGGGATAGACGGGCTGCGGTCCGGGATACCCGGGCTGGGATGCCGGGTAGGCGGGTGGATGCGGGGGCACCGCGGGTGAAGCCTGTGCCGGGACGCGCTGTGGCGGGGCGTGCGGCGCAGGCAACGCGGCGGGCGCGGGCGCCGCAGCGAGCGGGGACGGTGCAGGCGGTGACGGGGCAGGCGGGGACAGGGCAGGCGGGGACAGGGCGGGCGGGGACGGGGCAGGAAGGGGCGAGGCAGGGCTGGACGGGGCGGGCGCGGGCACCGGCGTCGCCGGGACGACGGGCGGTGCAACCGAGGGTGAGTACCAACCGGGGTACGGATGGGTCGCCCCGGCTGCGGCCAGCATGCTCAGTAGTTCCGTTGCCGACGGTCGATACTGCGCGTTTCGGGCCAGGCAGCGTGCGATGATCGGCTTCAGCTGTTCCGGCACGGCCGAGGTATCCAGCTGGCCGGCGATGAGCTTGGCGATGAGTGAGTGCGGCGTGCCCTGGCCGAGCGGTCCCTGGCCGGTCGCCGCGAACGCCAGCGTCGCGCCGATCGAGAAGATGTCGCTGGACGGTCCGACGTCGTCGCCGGAGAGGTGTTCGGGAGACATATACGCCGGTGTGCCGATGACGCCTTGAGTCAGCGCCGTGGAGTCGGGGATCAGCGCGATGCCAAAGTCGATGACGCAGGGACCGTCCTTCGTCAGCAACACATTTGAAGGCTTGAGATCGCGGTGCACCAGACCCGCACGGTGAATTGCGATGAACGCCTCCGCCAGTCCGGCGGCCAGAATCAGCACGGATGAGACGGACATGGGCCCGCCGGAGGCCACCTCGTCCTCGAGGCTGGGGCCCTCGATGTAGGTCGTCGCGAACCACGGCGTCTCCGCCTGCGGATCCGCGTCGACAATCGGCGCTGTGTACAGCGCGCTGATCGCACGACCCGCCTCGACCTCGCGGGCGAACCGCTGCCGGAAGACCGGGTCGTCCGCGATCTCGGAGCGGATCACCTTGATAGCAACGCGTTTGCCGGTCCATGACTGGCCGAGGTACACCTTGCCCATTCCGCCGCGGCCGAGCACGCCCAGGACCGTGTAGGCACCGATCGACCTCGGATCGGTCGCCTCCAGTGGCCGCATTGCGTGACCCTCCCAAGCGTCAAGACGAGCAGCACGACCGCTGGATCGCGTTGCCGATTGCGAAGACTATCGCGCCGGATCGAGCCTCCGCGTCAGCCGAGCGGCCCGTGCCGTCGCCACTCACGCGCGCGTGAGGATCGCCGCGCGCACCTCCCTGAACAGGTCCTCGCTTGCGGCAGCGTCTCCCATGTTCATGAGGACGACCATCGCGAGACTCCCGGCATCCGCCCACGCGCAAACGATCATCGCTTGGCCCTCAACCGTGGCCGCGGCGCACTTGGCGTCCCCGCCGAGTGACCCAGGGTCGACATCGCGAATGTTGGTAACCGGCATGTCGGGGCCGACAGCCGTGAACGCCTCGCCGAGCTCGGAGGCGGGCGCTGCCACGTCTCCTATCGCCCCCACGACCATGATCGTTTTCGTCGGAGTTGGCTTGTCGCCGTAGATCTCCGCAAACGTCTCCGTGATCTCGATGCCATCGTTCTGAAGCTGCGCCTTTAGATCATCAGCAGTCTTTTTCGAGTCGGCATCTGTCAACAGCTTCAGCCCGGCGAACTCCTGCGGCATCGACACGGTGTACGCGACCGCCGCCTCCGACGTCCCCCCCAGCGCCGGTCGGGCGAACACGTAAAGTCCACCGGCGCCGGCCATGAGGAGGACGCCAAGGATGGTCAGAAACACCCACGGCCCCGTGCGAGGCCGATCGTACGAATAGTCAGACACTGTGCACTCCAAGTCCACCGATGGACTACGAGAGCATAATGGGAAACTGCGTCGGGCACGCGCCGGGCGAAACGGGCAGTTCCGTAGACTCGCACCGTGACCGAGACATCCGACCCGGCCCCGGAAGACACTTCGGGCGTCGCCTCGGGAGGCGCCTCAAGAGACGGTGCGACACTCCCAACTCAGTACCAACCCGGGGACGTCGAGCGGCGCCGGCACGACCATTGGGTCGCGGGTGGCCACTTCACTGCCGATGCCAAGAGCGGGCGACAGCCGTACTGCATCGTCATACCGCCACCCAACGTGACCGGATCATTGCACGTAGGTCACGCTCTCGACCACACGATCCAGGACTCGCTCATCCGTCGGCGCCGAATGCAGGGGTACGAGGCATTGTGGCTCCCTGGCACCGATCACGCCGGGATCGCCACCCAGAACGTCGTTGAGCGCCAACTGGCGGAAGAGGGGCTTTCCCGCCACGATCTTGGCCGGGAGAAGTTCGTTGAGCGCGTCTGGCAATGGAAAGCGGAGTCCGGCGGAGCGATCCAAGATCAGATGCGAAGGCTTGGCGACTCGGTTGACTGGACCCGCGAGCGCTTCACTATGGATGACGGGCTGTCTCGCGCAGTACTCACGATCTTCAAGCGGCTGTTCGATGATGGCCTGATCTACCGCGCTGAGCGGATCATCAACTGGTGCCCGCGCTGCTTGACCGCGTTATCAGACATCGAGGTCGAGCACACCGACGACGAGGGCGAACTGGTCTCTATCCGCTACGGCGACGGCGCCTACACGATCGTCGTGGCGACCACGCGGGCGGAGACGATGCTGGGCGACACCGCCGTCGCGGTGCACCCCGACGACGAGCGCTACCGGCATCTGGTTGGCAAGGAGGTCGAGCTCCCGCTGACAGGTCGGCGGATACCAATCATTGCCGACGAACACGTGGACCCGGCCTTCGGGTCGGGCGCGGTGAAGGTAACTCCGGCGCACGACCCGAACGATTTCGAGATCGGCCAGCGCCACGGTCTGCCGCATCTGACCATGCTGGATGAGCGGGGACTGATCACGGCCAGCGGGCCATTCCAGGGACTCGACCGGTACGAAGCACGCCCGGCCATCATCGCCGCACTCCGGGAGCAGGGCCGCATCGTCGCCGAGAAGCGCCCGTACCTGCACGCGGTGGGGCACTGCTCCCGATGCAAGACCACCGTGGAGCCGCGACTGAGCCTGCAATGGTTTGTCAACACCGGGTCGTTGGCTCGAGCCGCTGGCGATGCCGTTCGCGACGGGCGGGTCCGGATCGAGCCGGAGGAGCTTGCCAAGCGCTATTTCGCCTGGGTCGACAACATGCACGACTGGTGTATCTCGCGCCAGCTGTGGTGGGGCCATCGGATCCCGGTCTGGTATGGCCCGAATGGCGAGACCGTTTGCGTCGGCCCGGGCGACGAGGCTCCCGCCGAGGCGCAATGGCGGCAGGACGAAGACGTCCTTGACACGTGGTTCTCCTCCGCTCTGTGGCCGTTCTCGACGCTCGGTTGGCCGGAGGAGACCGACGACCTACGCCGTTTCTATCCGACGAGTGTCCTCGTCACCGGATACGACATTCTCTTCTTCTGGGTCGCCCGGATGCTGATGTTCGGTCTGTACGCCATGGGCGGCACCCGGCCGTTTGACCTGGTTCTCCTGCACGGCATGGTGCGGGACCAGCACGGCAAGAAGATGTCCAAGTCATTCGGGAACGTGGTCGACCCACTCGACTGGATTGAACGGTTTGGCGCCGACGCTACCCGGTTCACGCTCGCTCGAGGCGCGAATCCCGGGGTCGATGTTGCGGTGAGCGAGGAGTGGTGCCAGGCCTCCCGCAACTTCTGCAACAAGCTGTGGAACGCGACCCGGTTCGCGCTCATGAACGGCGCCACGGTCGAGGGTCCCCTCCCCGCCCGCGATGAGCTGTCGAGTGTGGACCGTTGGGTGCTGTCCCGGCTGCAACACGTCGTAGACGAAGTCGATCGCGCCTTCGAGGCATTCGAGTTCGCCAAGGTCTGCGAAACTCTGTATCACTTCGCTTGGAACGACGTCTGTGACTGGTACGTCGAGCTGGCTAAGCCGGTGCTGGCCGAGGGAGGGCAGCCGGCCGAGACTGCCCGGCGGATCCTCGGCCATGTAATCGACCAGTTGCTGCGGCTGCTCCATCCGGTCATTCCATTCGTCACCGACGAGCTGTGGACGGCGCTGACCCGCGAGGAGACCATCGTGCGCGCGGCCTGGCCGGCCTCGGATGAGTCCTATGCAGATCATCGCGCCGAAGCGGAGGTGGCGGTCCTTCAGCTGGTCGTCACCGAGATCCGTCGATTCCGGTCCGACCAGGGGCTCAACCCCGGTCAACGGGTGGCGACGCGGCTCAGCGGCCTGAAAGAGGTGAGTCTGATCGCGCACGAGTCACTGATCCGGTCACTGGCTCGACTCGGCCCGCCGACGCAAGAGTTCGCAGCCACCGCCTCACTGTCGCTTTCCGGCGGCGTCGGTGTGGAACTCGACACCCGCGGCTCGATCGATGTATCGGCCGAGCGCGCTCGGCTCGAGAAGGATCGGTCCGCCGCGGAGCGGGAGGCGGCCCAATGCCGCGCCAAGCTTACGAATCCCGCATTCGTCGACAAGGCGCCGGAGGCCGTCGTGTCCAAGATCAGGGACCGGCTGGCGAAGGCCGAGGCCGACATGACCCGCATCGTCGCCGCCCTGGGGGCACTGACCGGATGACCGATGAGCCCGTCGACGTCGTCATTGACCGTGGTGCCCAGGATTGGCGACGGATCGAAGCGTCGTACCAAGCAGGTGAGATCGACGAAGCCGGGTGGTTCAACGAGGTCGGCGCCGTGATCGTGCCGAAGTACCTTGAGGCAGACAACCCGCGCGCCCAGTCGGGACACTCCGGCGATGACTCCCGGTGGGAGCAGGCACGGCGGCACATCCTCCGGGCGGTCGACGTCGACGGCACATTCCTCGACGTGGGTTGCGCCAGCGGATATCTCATGGAGACGCTGCGGGAGTGGGCGGCCGAGGACGGGTTGGCGCTCGACCCGTACGGCTTGGAGATCGCTCCCGAGCTCGCGGATCTGGCCAGGCGCCGCCTGCCGCACTGGGCCGGCCGCATCCACACCGGCAACGCCCTGTACTGGGTGCCGGCGCAGAGGTTCGACTACGTGCGCACCGGGCTCGACTACGTGCCGGCGCGCCGGCGCGGCGACCTACTCGCTCACCTGCTCACCCACGTGGTCGGCCGGCGGTTGATCATAGGCTCCTACAACGAGGAGAGGGCCCGACCGCTGTGGGAGGAGCAGGTTCGGGCGCTGGGATATCGCATCGCCGGCCGGGACGAGATCCCGCATCCCGACCCACGCGTGGTGCGTCGAGTGTTCTGGATCGACCGCGATGAGTGACCGGTTCGCCGAGGTCGAGGCGGAACTGAACGGCCGAGGCTACACACGAATGGTGTTTGACTTGTCCCGGATCGAGGCACTACTCGATCTTCTTGGCAGTCCTCAGCGGGCGTACCCGGCCATCCACCTCACCGGCACCAATGGCAAGACGTCGACCGCACGAATGATCGATTCGTTGGTGCGAGCGCACGGCCTGCGCACCGGCCGCTTTACGAGCCCGCACCTGCAGACCGTCCGGGAGCGGATCAGCATCGACGGTGCCCCGGTCAGCGAGGCGAGGTTTGTCGAGATCTACGACGAGGTCGCCCCGGTGGCCCGCTTCCTCGATGATCAGGGTGATCGTGACGAGACCCTCACCTACTTCGATGTGACCACGGCGATGGCGCTCTCCGCGTTCGCCGACGCGCCGGTCGACGTCGCGGTGGTCGAGGTTGGACTCGGCGGCGCCGAGGACTCTACCAACGTCCTGCAGGCCAATACGTGCGTCATTACCCCGGTCGGGCTGGACCACACGGAGTGGCTCGGCGAGACAATCGGGGAGATCGCCACCGCGAAGGCTGGCATTGTCCACAACGGAGCGACCGTGATCTGCGCGGCCCAGCAACCGGAGGCCATGGCGCCCATCCTTGAGCGGTGCGTTGAGGCTGGTGCAACCGTCGCCCGCGAGGGCAGCGATTTCGGGGTCCTGCACCGAGGCTTAGCCGTTGGCGGCCAGGTTCTCGCACTGCAAGGCCTTGGTGGCGTGTACGAGGAGGTCTTCCTGCCGCTCCACGGCGCTCACCAGGCCCAGAACGCCGCGGTGGCGCTTGCCGCGGCCGAGGCGTTCCTGGGTGCCGGGGCGAACACTCGGCAACTCGACCCGGAGGTGGTGCGCGAAGGCTTCGCGGGCGCCTCCTCTCCGGGCCGGCTGGAGCGGGTGCGGACGTCGCCAACCATCCTGGTCGATGCCGCGCACAACCCGCACGGAATGACCGCGACCGTCACCGCGCTCCAGGAGGAGTTCGCTTTCGGTCGGCTCGTCGCGATCGTGGCGGTCCTCGGTGACAAGGATGCGGCCGGGATACTCGAACTCCTCGAGCCTGTCGTGGACGCCGTGGTCTGCACCAGCAACTCGTCGGGTCGGGCGATGGCCGCCGATGAGCTTGGCGCGATCGCAGTGGATATCTTTGGCGAAGCACGCGTCCACATCGAACGGTCGCTCCCCGACGCGATCGCGACCGCCGTCGGACTCGCGGAGACCGATGTGGAGGGTGAGATGTCGAGCGTGGGCGTGCTCATCACTGGCTCCGTCGTGACCGCCGCCGACGCGCGGGCATTACTGGTCCGATGACTGAGCAGGAGCCGCGTTCGGGGTTGAGCAACCCGCAAGCCGCCGTCCGAGGCGTCGGTGCGGGCGCTCTCGGCGCGGAGGGACTGGTACTGCTCCTGGCAATTGTTCCATTGAACGTCGTGGGCGCTCATCTCACTGGGTTCGCCATCGCTACGGTGATCGCGCTGGCATGTGTCTGCTTCGGTCTCGCCGGCTTGCTGCGCCGTCGATGGGCGTGGCCCGCCGCATCGGTGCTGCAGGTCGTGCTAGTCGGATCTGGCCTCGTCTTTCACTGGTACTCGCCGCGCTCGGCGTCCTCTTCGGACTTGTCTGGGTGTATGTGCTGTACGTGCGACGCTCCGTTCTTCGGGCGTAGCGTCACCGCCAGAAAACTCTTGGTGCGCGGCTACCGCCCGTCGCGATCGCGCCACTGGGTTAGCGCGATCTCGTGACCATCCGGATCTCGAAGCGTCGCGGCCAACAGTTCTGATTGGTCGCCTCGGCTCACCACCCGTGGTTCGTGGATGAACTTGACTCCCCTGGACTTCAGGTAACGGTAGGCCGCCCTCACGTCGGCCACCTGGATGTGCACGTGCACGACCCCCCGATCCACGAGGGTCCTGTCCGACGCCTGACGCAACAGCACGCGACCGCCACCATAAGCGAGCACGCCGGCGGCGGATGTGCTGTCAACCACGACGAAATCCACCAGGTCGCGGTAGAAGCGCAGCGACGCGTCGAGGTCAGAAACCATCAACATGATGCCCAACGCCGCAGGATCTGATGCCGGCTCACTGGTGGCTTCCTTCACAGCAGGGTCGGACGGGCCCTCGGCGGGACGAGGGTGCGGAATGGCGGGGCCAGGTGATGTGTGGTCGGTCGAGGGCGTCGAATCGCCGCCGCCCTCGATGAAATCGGCCAAGCGAGACGGCAGCGTGTCAACTCCATGGTGGACGGTGACCTCCGATGCGGAGCCGGCGGCTCCGCCTGCGTCGACCACCGTCGGGTCGACTGGCGACGGGGCGTCATTGGCCGGGTCCGCCTGCGGGGACTTGGAGTCCGGGGCGGCGTTGTCGAATTCATCGGCGCTACCGAACGCACCGCCACCGAAGGCGCCCTCGGCATAATCTGTGAAGAACGGCACAGCGAGTGCAGCGGCCTCCTCGGCCGCTGTGGACGGTCGGGTGTGGTGTGGTTCGACCTTGTCCCACCGCACCCGCACCCGGTTTCCGTTGCGGGTGGTGACCTCGACCGGCAGGACCATCCCCACCCTGGGCCACTTGATGACTGGCACGGAGGAGTCGCGGAGCCTCATGTCGGCGGACTTGCGTTCGGGTAGCTCGACGATCAGGCGCAGATCGCAGCGGCCGACGATCTTCCCGCGCGGCGGGGGTGGCCCAGCCGTGATGACGTGGGCCACGGCCCGAATCGTGCCTCGACCGCTGTACCGCAGGCCGAGCAGGAAAACGCCGAGGCCGGCACCGACAAATAGGACGAGCGCGATGAGCAGGAGTTGAAAGCTCCTCATGCCGAGGGACATCGCGCTGAGAAAGCTGGCAGAGACAATGGCGACGACGACAAGAGAGCGCTGAAAGTCGGTGAGGTGCCACCGACCGCTGTCCCGCACCGTGCCGCCCTCCGCGCGTGAACGTCCGCTCGTCGCCTCCTGTGGGGAGGCTACGGCCACGACGCAATCAACGGAAGTCTAGACTCTCAGCGAGTCGCCCGCGTCGATGCGCTGCGCCGGCGGCGGAGCGCTCAGCGGACGACCGGGCCAGCGCACTACCGTCTGAGGACGCTCCGGATCAGCTGACCGGACGCGGAACGAGAGGTGGTCGTACATGACGGAGCGGACGTTGGTCCTGATCAAGCCAGACGCGGTCAGCCGGGGATTGATCGGCCAGATTATCGGCCGGTTCGAGCGCAAAGGCCTCGTGATCGAGACGATGGTGCTCCGGCAGATGGACGCTGACATCGCCGACCGCCACTATGCGGAGCACGTGGAGCAGGCCTTCTATCCGCCGTTGAAGGACTTCATGACTGGTGGCCCGCTGGTCGCGATGATCCTCTCGGGTGACCAGGTGGTTGATGTGGTGCGTGGCCTCGTTGGCGCGACCGATGGGCGTAAGGCCGCCGCCGGCACGATCCGAGGTGACCTGTCCCTGTCCAACAGGGAGAACCTGGTGCACGCCTCGGACTCGACCGACAGCGCGAAGCGGGAGATCGCGCTCTGGTTTCCCGAACTGGTCTAGGTGATCGCGTGCGGTGGGCCGAGTTTGAGCGGGACTGCCCGGAACTGGCGCGGATCGCCCGGGAACGGGTCGCCGATGCGCACATCCTTCTGTTAGGCACGCTGCGCGTCGATGGGTCGCCGCGGATCAGCGCGGTCGAGTGCGACCTGGTGGGCGATGACCTGTGCAGTGGAATGATCTGGCAGTCGACGAAGGCGCTTGACTTGCTGCGCGACCCCCATATGACGATCCACAGCCTCCCGCCCGGACTGTCCAACCCGGACGGAGATGTCAAGCTCTACGGCACGGCCGTACGCGTCGAGGGTCATCAGAAGCGCGAGTACGAGCGTGTGTTGTTCACGCGGATCCAATGGCGTCCCACCGAGCCGTACCACTGTTTCGCGTTCGATATCGCGTCGGCCGGCTTTGTCAAATTCCGCGACAGCGGTCGTGAATCCTGGAAGTGGAGGGCCGGTGCCGAGCTCAGTAAGACCTTCCACCCCGACATCGCCTAGCCAAGATCGCCGTAATCATGATGTCGTCGTCCCAGAATAGCGCCGATCATGATCTCCAGGATGCTCCTATGGATGTCAACCCTTGAGGGCGGCGAAGTCGGCTAGGAGTGCGGTGTGTACTTCGCGTACGGCGTAGCGCTTGAGGCAGCGGATGATCTCTTTCTTGCTGAGGCCGTCCTTGGTGCGGCGGTCCATGTAGGCGCGGGCTCGGGGTTG
>JAXIPB010000112.1:0-7547 GCA_045403155.1 Micromonosporaceae bacterium | reverse complement strand
GTAGATCGACGTTGGTCGGTGTGTCGGCTTGTGGAGCCTCTCGCTAGCTCGGATCATGATCTCCGGGTCCGTTGGTGAGGAGTCGGGGTGCTTGTCACGCGCAACCTTCAGCCGTCGTTGTGGGACTCGGTGCTGCCCGAGGAGTGCCGACTGTTGTCGCCGCTCCTGGAGCGGGTCGACTGCTGGTTGGACGACGAGGCATTCTACGCCCCGTTCCGGAAGCACTTCATCGACCTGTTCGGACGGCCGAGCATCCCGATGGAAGTCTATCTGCGGATGATGTTCCTGAAGTTCCAGTACCGGTTGGGGTACGAGTTGCTGTGCCGGGAGGTGGGCGACTCTATCTCGTGGCGGATCTTCTGCCGGCTGAACCTGGATGATGTGGTGCCGGCTCCGTCGACGTTGTCGAAGATCACCACCCGGTGTGGTGAGCAGACCGTGCTGGCCCTCAACGAGGCGTTGCTGGCCAAGGCGGACGCGGCGAAGCTGGTGAAGACGGGAAAAGTGCGCGCCGACACCACCGTGGTGTCGGCCAACGTGGAGCATCCGACCGATTCTGACCTGCTGGCACGGACGGTGACCGGTATCGGCCGGCTGGTGGGGCGGATCCGGGCAGCGGGCGGGGCAACCCGCACGGTGTTTCGTGACCGCAGTCGCTCGGCGAAGGCCCGGGTGCGGCGCATCGGGGCGAAGCTGAAGCTGCGCGGCGCCGAGGCCAGGCAGGAGGCGCAGGCCACGGTGCTGCGGATCACCGGTGAACTGGCCGGTCTGGCCGAACGCGCCATGGCCGATGCCGCGGTGGTGCTGGCCAACGCCCGTCGGGCAATCAAGCGGACCAGCGGGCGCCGCCGCGGCCTGCTGCGCAAGGCGATCAACGAGTTGGCCACCATCCGTCGGCGGGGGGCCAAGGTGGTGGCGCAGACCCGCCAGCGCCTGGCCGGACAGAAGCCGGACTCGGCCACCCGGCTGGTCAGCCTGCACGAGCCCGACGCGCGGCCGATCAAGAAGGGCCGCCTCGGCAAACCGGTCGAGTTCGGCTACAAGGCGCAGGTCGTCGACAACGAGGACGGCCTGGTGCTCGACTACACGGTCGAGGAGGGCAACCCGCCCGACGCCCCGCAACTGGCCCCCGCTGTCAAGCGGGTCAAACGCCGGTTCGGCCGCGCTCCGAAGGCGGTGGCCGCCGACCGCGTCTACGGTGAGACCACAATGGACAAAGAGCTCACCGACCTCGGTGTCAAGACCGTGGCCATCCCCCGCAAGGGCAAACCCAGCATGGCCCGCCGAGCCCAAGAGCACCGACCCGGCTTCCGCAAGCTCGTCACATGGCGCACCGGCTGCGAAGGCCGAATCAGCCACCTCAAAAACCGCTACGGCTGGGGCCGCAGCCTCGTCGACGGACGCGACCGCACCACCGCCTGGTGCGGACACGGCATCTTCGCCCACAACCTGGTGAAGATCACCGCACTGGCGAACGGATAGGCAGATCGTGGACGCCTGATACCGGATATCCGGGGTCAGGCGTCCACGATCAGGCCCAGGGGACGAAGCGTCCACGATCCTTTTCAAGGCGAAGTAGCTACGGGACGTAGGTCTCGTGGTTGGATGGTTCCGCGGAGGGGAGAGCGGAAACGTTGCTTCGATAACCAACGTGCCCGAAGGTGGTGCACAGTTCTGTGACGTGCCCCCGGCAGGATTCGAACCTGCGCCCCCGCCTCCGGAGGGCGACCGTCGCGCTACATGTCTCAACCACGTGACCTGCTTCATTATAGATCATCTTCGCCCGGGCGGGCGAACTTGGGCACGTATTTGGCACAGCTTCCCGTCGAGGCACTGTCCTGTGATCCTTTGGTTTGGGTCTGCAGGGTGGGCCGCGTCGGGGGTTCGTGAGACTATTGGACCGGATCGTTCAGGAGGTGTCATGACGGCGGAACAGGTGCCGCATCGGCCGACGGCAGAGCATGTGCCGGCGGAAGAGTTGGCTCTTCGTCATGGCATCCGTCCGATCGCATCGACTGATGAGCTGGTCGCGATGGACGTGTTCGAGTCTGACGAGGAGCTGGATGAGTTCCTGGCGGACTTGTACGCCTCGCGTCGGGCCGGCGTGGCGTGAGCCTGGTCGTCCTCGACACCGACGTCGCGTCGGCGAGCCTTCGTGACCGGCTGCCCGATCGCCTGCGGGTTCGGCTTGCTGGTGACGTGATCGCGATTACCTTTGTGACGCTGGGCGAGCTGACCAAATGGGCTGCGCTGCGCGACTGGGGACCGCGCCGGTATGAGCGGTGGAACGAATGGCGAGCCGGGGTCCTGGTCCTACCCTTCGATGAGGCGGTCGCGACGACTTGGGGCGAACTGCAGGCGAGGGCGCACCGTCGGGGACGTCCGCGGCCGATCAACGACACGTGGATCGCGTCGTGCTGCTTGGTCGATGGCTTGCCGCTGGCGACGTTCAACGTCAAGGACTATGCGGACTTCGTTGCGCACGACGGTCTTAAGCTCATCGATGCGGGTCATGGGCCGATGCGGCCGCAACAACGAACGTGAGCTGTATGGGCGCACCCGGCTGACCTCATTGGACGTACCGACTGGGGCGTGGGCGTTGCCATGTTGGGTCATCGACGTTCGCGGCCGTTGTCACTCAGTTAGTCACTCGGGCTCGTCGTCAGGAATACGCCCGCGCGGCGAGCCTCCCGTTTAGACACCCAATGGGCGTAGGTGGACGTTGGCCTGCACCAACTCTTGCGTCGAACCCCACGACCAGCGGAAAGCTGTCATCGGTCCTCATCCTTGGTCAACGTCGGGTGATGCTCGACGGCCTGGAGACGGCCTGAGATGCCGCGTGGTGGGCACAGCCGGTGCCCTTCGCGTCGGCTGTCTCCGGCCATGGCTCGGTCGATGGTCCGGATCGTGCGGCGCGATCGTGCGTTCTTGGTCGCGTCGTCGATCGCGAGAATGGCTTCGCTTCCGGGTAGACCGGGTGCGTACTCTGTGGCGATGTCGAACTCAGGCAGGCGGGGTCGAGGCCTGCGCGACCAGCTCCGGATCCATCAGGTCTTTGCGGAGGAACACTTCTGGCGTGCCAGGAATCCGTTTGCGCAGCCGGTGTGCGTTGACCCGCCGCCGAACCCACCAAGGCTTGCAGCGCTCCACTGCCCGATGTGCGCGACCTCGACGCAGCTCGATGACCTGACGGCCGACCACGCCCCACCGTCCGGGGGTCAGTCTTCGCTCGGCCCGGCGATCACGGCAATCCTGACGTGTCGCAATTGCAACAACGACGCGGGCCACGAGGGTGCGGCTGCAGCGATCGCGCGAGGGCAGGCGCCGGCCTTTTCGCATGCCGAGCTGGCGCAGTTCTCCGCGGCCCGCCAAGGCCTGGAGATCATACTGGCTCACACAGGTTGATTCTTCGGCCTCGAGCAGTCCAGATGACGAACGGCATACCTGCTCGGGTTCGCGACGCTCGGCTGCAGCTGGGGGTTCTCGCCTGCGTTGACTCCGGTCCGGCGACGCATCGCGGATGGAATCGAACCGGGTTCCGACCAGGCTGTCGGCTTTGAGATCGCGGGCGACAGCGCACTGTTCGGACGGTCTGTGGTGCTGGAGATCTGGAGTCCGTACCCATGCACTGCTGTGATCGGCTCGACGGGAGCTGGGGTGCTGTTTCCGGTCCCGGGCTCGCCGAAGGTCCCCCCGCTCGCGCTCATGGACGAAGTCCGGTTCCGTCAGTATCCGTGGCCCGAAACCGCCGCACACGCGAAGGTCAATGAGGTCGAGAGAGCGTACAAGCTTGGCACATTGTTCCACGGCGATCTATGCCATGAGCATACGTGGCCACGGCCACGGTAGTCCTCGGTCGGCTGCGGCCTTCCCGTCGCGCTGGTACTCCCCTGCCGCGCCGCCCAGGCTCGCGCGATGGTGCGGCGCCTACTTGAGACGGGCGGCGACGGATGGCGGGACCTGGCTGGACCGCCATCTCGTTCTGATCCGTAGAGCCTTGGCAGCCATTTCCGTAACGGCTCATGACGAAGTCAGCACGGCGTTGCCGGCGGTGGAGGTCGAGCCCGGCACGGATGGCTGCAGTACTTCGCTGCTATACGGCAAGCGACGGGGGCGCTTGACCCCCAGGCAACGGTCACGACCGATCAACCTCGGCTCCCGCGATCAGTAACCTGCACGTAGGTTCCTTGGACGTCCGTGGCCATCCGTCGACGTGCGTCTTGGTAGTCATTCAGTTAGTCACGCAGCGGCTCAGCACGGTCGCGACGTAGGGGCGACCGCTTCGGTGTGAACGAGTGACCGGCAACGGCCACGTTCGATGTTCTACGACTAGATCCAGACGTATTCCTCAGCGATGGCGCCGTCGCGCCACCTCGCCACCGTCACCATCCGGCTACCGTCCTCGAGTTCGCCGACCACGCAGGTCCACTCTCCTGATCCGAAGCGGATGGGATGAGACTTGACCTGGACGGGCGCCCCACCAGTGCTCTCGACGAACGCTCGCATCGCCTCGATGTGCTCAGGTATGCCATGCGTCGCGGCTGCCCATGCACCTCTACGAGAACGTCATCGGTGTGATGGCGAGCGAAGACGCCGTCCCAGTCCGCTCGGTTCCAGCCCGCGAAATCGAGCTCGTCCATGTGTTCGAGATTGTGCGTTACCGTGTCGTCGGCCATGACTGTTGCCTCCTCCTAGGTCCTTCTAGATCGGGTCTCCGCCTCACGCCGCTGTCGCAGTAGTTCGAACGCGAGCGAACCGGGAGGCGCGGCCGCTTCGGACCGGGTCGCATGTGCCACGATCGCGTCCACAATGGAGCGGTCTCCGACGGGCCTCGGGAAGGCGGCGAGCACCTCTTGCCGCAATCTGTCCGCGACGGCGTCCGTGATCCGGCCGGCGTCTATAAAGACCCCCTTGTGCGTGAGGTAGGTCAGAAGACCGCGACGGTCGGCGATACCGACAGATGAGTGGAGAGCGATCGCCTCCCAGACTTGGTCAATGTCGGGTTCGGCAACGCCGTGCTGCTTGAGGACGGCGGCAGCCAGATCGGCGCCTTCGACCTCGAAGCGAGCCTCACCTGATGCGTGCTCACCGAGTCCCAAGTCATGCATCACGGTCGCGGCGAAGAGCAGGTCCTCGTCGTAGCCTGCGTCATTCAGACAGCCCTCTTCGGCGGCCAACAAGCGGGCGAACAGAAAGCTCCGGATGCTGTGATCGAGGATCGTCTGACTCTCCGAGGCGCGGGCGATCGCAAGACTCGCATCGGCGAGCCGCCCGGCGGGGAGCACGAGGATCTCGTTCATGGCGCAAACGTATGGGCTTCGCGAGAAGGTCAACAGTGGCCCGAGGGCCCGACACCGCTACGATCAGGCCATGTTGCGTCCTGGAAGCTGGTCCAGGCCTACGGGTGAAAGTCCCGTCCGGGTAAGCATCGGAGCGCCCGGTAGCAGGCCCCGGTTCGTTGTCGAGAGGCGGCGGGCTGAGCGGGGTGTCAAGAGCCTCTTTGGAGGGAGCAAGCACGCGGGCCGTAGCGTCAAGCGAACTCTGCAGCCTCGTCAAATCCACAACGGGAGAGCCGAGCCGCTCATGTCACGGCGAAGGCCACGTCCGGCGAGCCCTGTTCCGGGGTCAGCTCGTCGGGTCTCCTCGGGGTATGGGAGCTGGCACGCGTGCATGGTCTGGGCTGGAACAGGAGAGACCCGTCTGCCTGGCCTGCGTCGGGCAAAGACCGGACGTATAAGCCGATGGTGAAATCGTCCGGAGGGCAGCGGGAGTCCGAGGGGGCCATAGTACTGGCGATCGGCGTGCAACATAACGCGCCGGGAGGAAAGGGCCCTCACTTTGATCACGCTTGGGAAGAGGGTAAGCGTCAGGGCATGACCGGGACCTCCCGGTCCAACAACCCCGACGGGTCTTTGCCCGTCGATCCCGACCGGCGGCCGGTGGTGCCGGGGTTTGGGAAGGTGCGAGAACTTCAACGCAAGCTATGGGCTGCGGCCAAGCGGTCCTCGGAGCGGCGCTTCCACGCCCTGTATGACCGTGTTCACAGGGGTGACGTCCTGTGGGAGGCGTGGCGGCGGGTGCTCGCTAACCGGGGTGCGGCCGGGGTGGATCGGATCACCCTGGTCCATGTGGAGGAGTACGGGGTCGAGCGGATGCTCGACGAGCTTGCCCGCGACCGGGTGGCCCAGCAGGCGGCCAAGCTGGTGCTGGAACCGACCTTCGAGGCCGACTTCGCGTCGGTGTCGTATGGTTCCGGCCGAAACG
The DNA here is from genome assembly GCA_045403155.1 of Micromonosporaceae bacterium. GTDB lineage: Bacteria > Actinomycetota > Actinomycetes > Mycobacteriales > Micromonosporaceae > JAXIPB01. The sequence goes on along the minus strand of JAXIPB010000112.1, from coordinate 1,283 downwards.
CTCGGCCACGCAGGCGATGGAGCGGGTCCGTAAGGGTTTCATCGAGGGCCACACGTTCGTGGTCGAGTTCGACATTCGTAACTTCTTCAACGAGATCGACCACACCAGGTTGGTGGAGTTGGTGGCGCGGCGGGTCTCGGATCGGCGGGTGCTCAAGCTGGTCCGCATGTGGTTGCAGGCGGGTGTGATGGTGGACGGGAGTGTCGAGCGGACGGTCGCCGGCACGCCGCAGGGTGGGGTGATCTCCCCGTTGCTGTCCAACATCTACCTGCACGTCCTGGACACCGAACTGTCCTCCCGTGGGGTAGGCGAGTTGGTGCGCTACGCCGATGATGGCGTGGTGCTGTGCCGCAGCCAGCGGCAGGCCCAGGCGGCTCTGGACGCGGTCGGGGAGATCCTGACCGGTCTGGGGTTGCGGCTGCATCGGGACAAGACCCGGATTGTTGATCTCAGGGAAGGCCGGGAAGGTTTCGACTTCCTCGGCTGCCACTTCAGAGCCCGCATGTCGGGGCGGCAGTGGGAGCAGCGGCGCGTGCGCCGCTACTACCTACACCGCTGGCCCTCGCAGAAGGCGATGAAGCGGCTGCGCGAGAAGGTCAAGGCCCGCACCGGTCGGAACAGGGTCGGAGTAAAGGACATTCGAGTGATCATCGAAGACCTGAACCCGATCCTGCGTGGCTGGGGCAACTACTTCCGGACCGGCAACGCCGCCAGCAAGTTCCGTCAGGTCGACCGGTACGTCGTGGGAAGGCTACGCAGCTTGCTGGTCAAGAAGCGCGGGTGCAACCTTCGGGCAGGTCAGGCCATGCAATGGACGGAAGAGTGGTTTGACGGGCAGGGCCTGCACCGGTTGCGGGGCACCATCCGATATCCGAAGACCGCGTAGCACAGTCGAGAAGATCATCGGTAAGCCGTGTGCGGGAAAACCGCACGCACGGAATTGAGAGGGGGATGGGGAAACGGGCTCGCGAGAGCACCGCGCCCCTGACTACCAATGACGCCCAAGCGCCTCCATCGGGTGGCCGTGCTCGGTCTTCCCAGCCTGATCCCACTGGAGCTCGGGATCGCGACGGAAGTCTTCGGCCGCGAGCCGCACTACGACGTGACAGTGTGCGCGGAAGGTGGGGTGGCACGGGGAGTCAGGCCCGGCATCACCGTCACCACATCGGCTGGCCTCAACGTTCTCCGCGAAGCAGACACCGTGATCGTGCCCGGCTACGAGGACCTCGACGCCACGCTGTCGGCAGCGGTGCTGGACGCCTTGCGACTGGCGCATGGTCGCG
>JAXIPB010000245.1:0-17871 GCA_045403155.1 Micromonosporaceae bacterium | reverse complement strand
ACTGGGTTTGAACCAGTGACCTCTTCCGTGTCAAGGAAGCGCGCTCCCACTGCGCCAATCGCCCGAGGCGGGTGCGGGAATCGAACCCGCGTACAGGGCTTTGCAGGCCCTTGCCTAAGCCACTCGGCCAACCCGCCGGATCCCTTCGCGGGGCCGGCTCGGCGGCCGAGCCGCCGCCGCGAGCGGACGACGGGATTCGAACCCGCGACCCTCACCTTGGCAAGGTGATGCGCTACCAGCTGCGCTACGTCCGCATGCCCCCGGCACTACCGGCGACGGATGGAAACTCTAGCTGACCCGTCGGGAGCCCGCCAAACGGGATCTTACGCCACAGGTCGCCGAACGGAGATCGCAAGTCCGCCCATGCTCCGCCCGGCATCCGCGGCTGCACAGAACGACCAAGATCTCCGTTCTCCGACGAAAAGTGCAGTGAGACTTAGTGAGACTACGCGTTTGGTCGGAGGACGCAGATCTTGAATTCGAAATTAGGCGGGCGGGGCGTCGGCCAGCCCGGTGCAGGCTCGCAGACCTCGGTACTTCTCGGCGATTCTGTCCGCTTCTGCCCCAGATGACGGAACCGGCTGCCCGGTGGTCCTGTTGATATAGGCCGGCACAAACTCAGTTTTCGAGATCGACGGCCCGCGCAGGGTCACCCGCAAGACACCGGTGTCGTTGCTGCCGGCGTCGTTGTACCACCACAGGAAGTTGGACAAGCCGTACTGCACGAACGTCTGCCCGAGCCACCCGTCGCCCAGGAGAACGTGGGCGTGCGTACCGACGATCATGGTGGCCCCGGCGGCCGCCATGCGTGAGGCGAAGGTCTTCATCTGCGAGGTCGGGCACTTGTTGTACTCCTGCCCCCAGTGCACGTAGACCACCACAACATCCGCCGCGGCCTTCGCCGCCTTGACCGCGGCTGTCGCCCGCGCAGTATCGAAGGCCATCGCGATGCCGGACCGGTCGTCCTGGGCCGACCACCGTGTCGACAACTCCGCCACCTGGCTGAACCCGAGGAACGCGATCGTCACCCCCTTGATGGTGGTTGTCCACGCCCGGTAGGCCTCCGATGCGTTCTTCCCGGCACCGACCACTGGCATCCCCACCGCGGCGGCGGACGCCAGGGTATCGGTCAGCCCCACCCGCCCATAGTCGAGCGCGTGGTTGTTGGCCACGGTGACAACGTCGATCCCGGCGGCCGCAATGGCCCGGTACGCCGTGGGCGGCGCCCGGAAGTGGAACGTCTTCGGCTCCGGTGTCCCCCGCGTGGTGACAGCGGACTCCAGGTTGACCATCGCCACGTCCGCTGCGGAGAAGATCTGGGCAACCGGCCCGAACGCCGTGTCCGGCTCGGAAAGCAGCCGTAGCGTGCGCTCAGCGAAGTGCACGTCGCCGGCGAACGCGAGCGTGATCTCGGCCGAGCCTTCCGGCGCCGCCGATGAAGACGAGGTCGCAGAAACCTGCGGCGCGGCGGACGACCCGCCCGGCGAAGCCGCGGGGTCAGAACACGCGCCGACGACGGGTACGAGGAGGGCGGCGATCACGACGAGGGCACGCCGCCACCGAGGGGAACGGCAGGTCACGCCGCTAGAGTACGGGCTACCCCGTGCACACACGGGTTGCGGGAGTCCACGGTGTGATACCGAGCAAGCAGGTCGGCGCCCGCCATCGGATATCTTCCTCGGCATGACGAGACGTTCGGCCGAGGTGCGCCTCGACGGCCTGCTCCGTACCGCCTGCGATGTCATCGTCGAGCGGGGGCTGGCCAACACCCGTACCGTCGACGTCGCGAACGCCGCCGGGGTGAGCCAGGCGTTGGTGTTCTACCACTTCGAGACCAAGGAGCGGCTGCTCGCGCAGGCGTTCACCTGGGCCGCCGAGCAGGACCTGAATCGACTCGACGCGGTCATCGGATCCGCCGCCTCGCCGTTGGAGAAGGTCCGCAAGATCCTCAAGTGGTATGCGCCGACCGGCTCCTCCAAGTCGTGGGCCATGTGGATCGACTGCTGGGCCGAGTCTCTGCGCCTGCCGGAGCTGGAGAAGGTGTCCCGCCGCCTTGACCTCCGCTGGAAGGACGCCCTCACCGACGTGATCACCATGGGCATCAAGGACGGCGACTTCACCTGCGACGATCCGGTCGGCGCCGCGTGGCGCGTCATCGCGCTCATCGACGGACTCGCCGTCCAGGTCACGGTCCACGAACGCGTCATCTCGCGCAAGCAGCTCTCCGACTGGGTACGCCTTGCCGCCGCCCGCGAACTCAATATCGACCCGGCCCAGCTCGCCTGACCCCGAACGACCTGCCGTCGATTACAGATGATCAGGCAGCGGCCACAAGTCCGTGATCGCGGGCCGGTGGCAAGGACACGACGCCGGGGATGGGAGGAAGCTGCCGTTCGAAGCCGGTCGCGGCAATGATGAGGTCGATCTGTTCGGCCGTGCCGTCCGCGTACCGAACGCCGTGGGCAGACCAAGAATCGATGACATTAGGGCACACTCGGTTCGTCCACAATGAGCAGCGTGGGTCCGGGCCGACGCAGCGCGGCGCGAAGCGCGTCGGCGAGCTGCCCTGGGGTGCCGCAGGCGACGCCGGCGCCCCCGAGCGACTGAGCCAGCGCGACAAGGTCGGGCACCGGGAGGTCGACCGCGAGCGGCGAGATGCCGGCGTCATTCATGTTCGCCCGGATCTCGCCATACCCGCCGTTGACGAAGACCACGACCGGAAGCGAGACGCCCTCCGCAGACACCGCCGCGAGTTCCTGGACCGAGAACATGAGCCCTCCGTCGCCAACGAGCGCGATGACATGGCGGCCCGGATTCGCCACCGCGGCCCCGAACGCCGCCGGCAGGCCGTAGCCGAGTGTGCCAAAGCCGGTCGGGAAACAGAACCCGCCGGGCACATGCACGGGCAGCGTGCCCAATGCGCCGTAGTAGCACGCCATCGCATTGTCCGCCGCGACGATCGCGTCGCGGTCGAGGACCGAGACGATCGCCTCGATCATCGAGTACCAGCGCGCCGCCTCGGCTCCGGCCTCGCCGGCCAACCGCAACCGCCACGCCTCCGCCCGGCTCCCATCCCTGTCTGGTACGGGCGAGAGCGCGCCCCGAAGATGCGACAGCGCCCCCGCGGCGTCGGCGTGGAGCGCCAGCCCGGGGCGGACGTTGCCGATCAGCTGCCCCGGATCGACGTCCACCCGGACAAGGAACTCCGGCTGGGGTGCACCACTCCACCAGTCGGTCGGCGCGAACTCGGTGGCGACGGCGAGCAGCACGTCGCACTCCTCAACGAGCGCCGCCGCGCCCGGAAGATGCAGCGAGGCGGTGACGCTGAGCGGATGGTCCTCGGGCAGGATGCCCTTGCCGTTGGTCGTGGTGAGCACCGGCGCCTGCAACGCCTCGGCGATCCAGAGCGCCTCCGCCGCGGCTCGCTTGGCGCCGCCGCCGAGCAGAACACCCGGCCTCGTCGCCGCCGACAGGCGCTGGGCCGCCGCGGCGAGGAGTTCCGGATCCGGCTGTGGCGCGGCTACTGAAATCGGGTCCACGATGGACACATCGGCGGTCTCGACCAGCAGGTCGAGCGGGACCTCGAGATAGACGGGCCGGGGGCGGCCCGAGGTCATCTCCACGAAGGCCTGCGCCACCGCCTCGGTCAGCTCGGCATGCGTGGACACGCGGTGCGCGGCGTGGGTGACCGCCGCCATCGCGCCGCGCTGGTCTCGCATCTCGTGCAGCATCCCCGTGCCGCGCTGCGGATGACGCACCGGCGGGCCGGGTGCCACGACGAGAATCGGCACCGAGTCGGAGTACGCCTGACCAAGGGCCGCCGCGATGTTCAGCGCCGCGGGGCCGGTCGTCGTGACCGCGACGCCCGGACGCCCGGTGGTGCGAGCGTAGCCGTCAGCGGCGTAGCCCGCCCCCTGCTCGTGCCGGGGCGTCACGTGGCGGATCCCGTGCCTGGTGAGGTGCCGGTAGATCTCGATGTTGTGCGTCCCAGGGATGCCGAAGACCGTCGTCACGTCGTGCGCGGCGAGGCTGCGTACCAGCACTTCGCCGCCGGTCATGCTGGACGCGCTCACTGGCGGAGGTCCCGGGCGATCAGCATTCGCTGGATGTTGGAGGTGCCCTCCTCGGCCGAGCGCCAGAACTCCCACGGCGTCTGGGTGTCCGCATCTTCCACCGATCGCGCGGCCGGGCGGATCTCCTCCGTACCGAACCGCCGGCACAGCCCGACGATCTCGTGCTGCTCCGCCGTGAAGGGGATCAGCTCGGTCGGCAGCACGCCCACGTAATCCTTCCAACCCTGAGTGACGGCTCAGTCAACTAGACTACCGGCCGCCCGGTCAAGCCGGCGAGCGTCGCCACCGTCAGCGAACCCAGTGTGGGCAGGTGGTGCCCGCCCTCGTGCACCGCGACGATCGGACACCATGATTGCGGATCAGACCACTGGCAGGTCAGCAAATCCCCGCGCTCCTCGGCATTAGGCTGCACGCGTGCCCGACCTTGCCGCGTCGATCGCCTCCAGCAAAGCCAGACCCCGTGCTGCGGACATTGGAATCAGGATCGGCTCGCTGCCGTCCGGCCCGACCGACTCCATCCTCGATGTGCCCGGCGTCGGCGTCGGTCACGCCACCGTATGGCGCGACGAACCGGACCCGCCCGTCGGGCTGGGCGTCGCCCGTACGGGAGTGACCGTCATCGACCCGGGCGGCAACCTCTTCCGCTCGCCCATCCCGGCCGGCGGTGCAGTGCTCAACGGCGCTGGCGAGTGCACCGGCTTCCTCTCGGCGCTCGAGTGGGGGACCATCGAGACACCGATCTTTCTGACCGCGACGATGCAGCTTGGCCGTGTCTACGACGCCGCGTGCGAGTTGCTCGGCGAAGAGGAGCCGGGAATCGGCACCGAGGACGTGATCATCCCGGTGGTGGCCGAGTGCGACGATAGCTTCCTCAACGACACCCGGCGGATGCAGGTGGTGCGCGACGACGTGGCCCTGGCGCTGCGTGCGGCGCGCGCCTCTGTGGGTGCGTCGACTCCGCCGGCGGAGGGGGCGGTCGGCTCGGGTACGGGCATGAGCTGCCTCGGCTTCAAGGGCGGTATAGGCACGGCATCGCGAAGGGTCCAGAGTGGACACACCGTCGGAGTCCTGTCGATGACCAACTTCGGTTCCCGGGAGCGGCTCACCGTCGACGGTGTGCCGGTCGGCCGACTGCTGCTGCCACCGGCCCCAACGGACGAGACGACGGGGCCGCCGGCAGGATCGTGCATTGTCGTGGTGCTCACCGATGCCCCGCTCGACTCCGCCGGATGCACCCGGCTCGCCCGACGGGCCGGTCTCGGCCTGGCCCGAACCGGCTCCACCGCCCACCACGGCAGTGGCGAGATCTTCCTCGCCGCGGCCACGGGCCTGCGCGCACCGCGGGCAGAGACACCAACCCGGCCGCCGCTCTCCCCATCCGACCTGAACCCGTTCTTCGAGGCGGTCGTGGACGCAACCGAGGAGAGCGTGCTCAACGCCCTGCTCCAGGCCACGACCGTGACCGGCCGTTCGGGCAACACGTCCCACGGGCTCCCGGCCGACGAGGTGGCCGCCCTGCTTCGCGCGCACGGTCGCTAGCTGCTCCAGCCGGAGAGCAGGCAAGCCGCCTCGTGCGCGGTCGATGCCGGCAGGCGCCGCGGACGGCCGCAGTTCGCCCTCGGGCGCGGGCGCCCACATCGGACCGTCGGGTCGCTCTGCTTCCTTATAGGCAACACGGCGATTCATCTGCAGACATCACGCTGTGCAGTGTGTCCGCACAATGGGTTGGCATCACTCTCCGTTGGTGTTGCGTATAGGACAGCAGCGCAAAGGGCGGGCACGAGTGGGTCGGCCTTGGGCGGGATTTCGCTACGGAACGTTATCGCGCATGACCTCGGGCGATGGACTCGGTCCGGAATCGCGTGGGGTCGAGTTCGCCGTGGAGGACCGGGGAGAGCCAGGTCGGGGCGCTGGACCGGAACTTCCTCGGTGCCAGTGTTCCCGCCCCGTCGGGAAGAGCGCCAGCGAGTTCGCCCGGCAGGTCATCGAGATTGGTCCGGTGCACCAACTCCGGCTCGGCGGGCCACGCACCAATCACGACCACGGCGCGCAACCCACGCCGGTCCAGGGCCTCGAGCGTAAGCGCGGTGTGGTTGAGCGTGCCGAGCCCGGCCCGCGCCACGAGGACGACCGGAGCAGACAGGTCGCGCGCCAGGTCCGCAATGCTCCAGCCCGCGCGGCCCATCGGTACGAGCAGCCCGCCCGCGCCCTCGATGAGCACGAGGTCGTGCCCCGTCGCAAGATCCTGGATTGCGGCCACCACCGGCTCGATCTCCAACGGAGGGAGGCCGGAGACCCGCGATGCGGCCAGCGGCGCCAACGGATCGGGATAGCTGGCCAGCGTCACCGCGGCGGCCGGGGCCGCCAGGCGTACCACGATGTCCATGTCGGGCAGCGCAGTCGGCACCAGCGCGGACCGCGCCGCGGGCGCCCGCGCAGCGGGCTCGATCGTCGAACCCTCCGTGACGCCGGTCTGGCCAGGCTTCACGACGGCGACGCGGAGCCCTTTCGCGGTCGCAGCGGCGGCGATGGCCGCGGTCACGATCGTCTTGCCCACGCCGGTATCCGTGCCCGTCACGACCACCGGTCCCCGCAACCCCGGGTGGCCGGCAGCCAACTCGGTCGGCGGCCCGCTCACTGGTCTCCGCGCCCAGGTCGCCGCAACTGTTCAACACTTGCCCGGTCTGAACGGTCGGGAGGGGGCAACTGTTCAACACTTGCCCGGTCTGAGCCCTCGGGAGGGGGCAACTGCTGAACATATGCCGCACGGGAAGGTGGTGGGGCGGCCACCACGATCGACTCCAGGGCCCGATCGAACGCCTCGCGCGGGATGCCGGCGTTGATGGTCAGCCGCAGTCGAGACTCACCGTCCGGTGTGGACGGTGGCCGGAAGCACCCGACCGCGACTCCCCGGGCCCGGCATGCCTGGGCCCACCGCAGCGCGTCCTCAGGCCCGGGCGCATCCACCGACAGCACACCGCCGGCCGGCTCGCACAACCGCAGACCCGCGTGACGCAGCCGATGGAACGCGGCCGCGGCTCGATCGGCCAGTTCGGCTCGCGCGACCTCTCCGGCCTCGCCGCGGATCAACTCCAGGGCCGCGAGCGCCCCCGCCGCCACCGATGGCGGCAGGCCGGTGTCGTAGATGAACGTGCGCGAGGTGTCGACCAGGTGCCGGATGAATGCCCGTGGGCCGGCCACCACTCCGCCCGCCCCGCCGAAGCCCTTCGACAGGGTCGCGGTCGTGACGACGTCGGGCTCGCCGGCCAGACCGGCCGCGGCCACGCCGCCGGCACCGGCCGGGCCAACCACACCGACACCGTGGGCGTCGTCGATGAGGAGTACCGCTCCGCGCCGCCGGGTCACCGCGTGCAGCGCCTCGAGTGGCGCGAGGTCGCCGTGCACGGAGAAGATCGATTCGGTGACAGCGACGCCGCCGGTCGCCGCCAGTGCGGCGTCAAGCGATATCGGGTCGGCGTGGGTGTAGACCGTGGTCGGCACCCCCGCGTGCCCAGCCGACGCGAGCCGGCATCCGTCCACAAGAGACGCGTGATTATGTGCGTCGGAGGCGATCACGGCCCCGGCGGAAGCGGAGGCCAGCGCCCGCACCGCCCCTAGGTTGGCGAGGTAGCCCGACGAGTAGACCAGCGCCGCCTCGCATCCGAGCAGAGAAGCGAGGCCCTCCTCGAGTGCCGCGTGCACGTCGGTGCTGCCGCGGACGAGTCGCGAGGCGGTGGCCCCCAGTCCGTACCCCTTGAGGGTCGACATCGCGGCCGCGACCACGTCGGGATGGCTGGACAGACCCAGGTAGTCATTGCCGGCCAGATCGATGAGGCCGTCGTCCTCGGATCGCGGGCGGAGCTCCCTCCGCAGTCCCGCCTTCTCCCTGTCCAAGGCGAGCTCGTCCAGGGTGGAGAGCCAGTCGCGTTCCGGCGGGAGGCTCACCGGACCACCTCGTCGAGCGCCTCGACGAGCGCGCCAACCAGCAGTTCGGACTCGGCGGGACCCAAGGCGAGTGGCGGCATCAGCACGACTGTATCGCCGAGCGGGCGGAGCCAAACGCCTCGCCGGCGGACGGCCCGGCAGACGGCGGCACCCGTGCGCTCGCCGACCGAACGCACCTCGACACCGGTCATCGTACCGATTCGCCGTACCTCGATGACGCGGTCATCCGACGCCAACGGTGCGAGCAGCGAGCCGAGGCGCTCCCCCAACGCGGCGGCCTGCGCGACCAGACCGCGCGCGGCGATGAGATCGAGGTGGGCGTTGGCCGCCGCGCAGCACAACGGGTTGGCCGTGTATGTGTGGCCATGGAAGAAGGTCCGCCCCGACGACGGCGAGCCGAGAAACGCCTCGTACACAGAGTCGGTCGTGAGCACGGCGGAGAGCGGAAGATAGCCCGCGGTCAGTCCCTTACCGCAGGCGAGAAGGTCGGGCACCACGCCTGCATGCTCGCTGGCCCACATCCGTCCGGTGCGTCCCACCCCGGCGGCGACCTCGTCGCATACCAGCAGGGCGCCGTGCTCCGTCGCGAGGCGACGAGCCGCCCTTAGGAAGTCGGCGTGGTAGGTGAGCATCCCGGCCGCGGCCTGCACCATCGGCTCGACCACGATGGCGCAGACCTCGTCGCCCCGTTCACCCAGCAATCCGGTCAGCTCCAAGACCACCTCGGCCGCCCGCTCGGCCGGGGACTGTGCAGGGGAACGTACGCCCGGCGACGAGACCGGCAACGTGGTGAGCAACAAGGGACGGTACGTCGCATGAAACAGCTCCATCCCACCGACGCTGACAGCGCCGAGGGTGTCGCCGTGGTAGGCCTCCCGGAGGTGCACGAACAATGGGCGCGGGTGTCCTGTTTGGACGGATCGCTGGTAGGCCATCTTGAGCGCTACCTCAACGGCGCTGGATCCATCGCCGGCGAAGAAGACCTTGGATAGCGCCGGTCCGTCACCGGTCGGTGCGGTCGCGAGCAGCTTCTCGGCCAGTTCGATCCCTGGTGGATGCGTGGCGCCGAGGAACGTCGCGTGGTCGAGCCGGTCGAGTTGCGCCTTGATCGCTCCGTCGATCTCGGGCGTGCGGTGCCCAAACGTGGTCACCCAGAGCGATGACACGCCATCGAGGTAGCGATGACCGTCGACGTCGATGAGCCACGGACCCTCGGCCCGGTCGACCACGGTCGGCTCGTCGTCCAGCCACTGACTGTGCTGCGTGAACGGGTGCCACACCGATGCCGCATCTCGCTTGAGCCACGCCGCGCTGTCCATCCGCCGAGCACTCCTGGTGTGTTGGCCTCGGTCGTGAGCACGACCATCAGTTGCGCAGTATGACACGTTTGTGTTGGTTAGGCTCGGCCGGTGGGGGCACCGCGATCGGGTTCCGAGCGGCGAGGTCCGACCGTGTTCCAGCGCGTCGGCGATGGCCTGGAGTTTGAACGCACCGCGTTCTTCACCGACGCCATTTTCGCCATCGCGATGACGCTGCTGGTCGTGGGCATCGGCGTGCCAGTGATCACGAACGTCGGCGAGCCGGGGGAGATGCTCGAGGCTCTGTCGGACCTGCTACCGGAGTTCGTCAGCTTCTTCGTCGGGTTCGCGGTCATCGGTTCGTACTGGTTCGCCCACCACCGGTTCTTCGGCAAGCTCCGCAGCGTCGACACAACCCTGATCCGCCTCAATCTCATCTATCTGGCGTTGATCGCCTTCCTGCCGTTCCCGACCGGGTTGCTCGGCCGTTACGAGACCAACCCGATCTCCGTGGTCGCCTTCGCCACGGTCGCGGCCGGTGTCAGCACCATGGAGGTAGTCATCTACCGGCACGCTTGGCGCCGCCACCATTTCAAGTTTGACATGCCGAAGGGGGCATTCAGGTGGGGAGCCATCGCATCGCTCGTCCCGGTGGCGACGTTCGCGATATCGGTCCCTCTCGCGTTCATCAACACATGGCTCGCGATCGCGTGCTGGTTCCTCCCGATGCCCGGGGAGTGGCTGCTCGACCGGGCCAAGCCGCCAGTTTGGGAGGAGTACTTCACCTGACCGACCGGATCGAGGGGGTCTTGTAGGGTACGAGCCATGTCCGAGATCCTTGCCCGCGCTCGTACCCAGGTGCTCGAGGCCGGGGTCGGTCTTGATGAGGATGGCATCCTTCAAGTCCTGTCGCTGCCGGACGAGGACCTGGCCGAGGCGTTGCAGGTGGCCCACGAGACCCGGATGCGCTGGTGCGGACCCGAGGTCGAGGTCGAGGGGATCGTCTCGCTCAAAACCGGCGGCTGCCCCGAGGACTGCCACTTCTGTTCGCAGTCCGGAGTCTTCGCCTCCCCGGTGCGCACGGTCTGGCTCGACATCCCCTCCCTCGTCGAGGCGGCCAAGCAAACCGCCGCGACGGGCGCGACCGAGTTCTGCATCGTCGCGGCCGTGCGCGGCCCCGACGAGCGGCTAATGGCGCAGATGCGCGAGGGAGTGGCGGCCATCCGCACGGAGGTGGACATCAACATCGCGGCGTCGCTGGGCATCCTCACCAAGGACCAGGTGGACGAGCTGGCCGCGATCGGCGTGCATCGCTACAACCACAACTTGGAGACGGCGCGTTCGTACTTCCCCACCATCGTGACCACCCACACCTGGGAGGAGCGATGGGACACGCTTCGCATGGTTCGCGACGCCGGGATGGAGGTCTGCTGCGGCGGCATCCTCGGCATGGGCGAGCGCCTGGCGCAGCGGGCTGAGTTCGCCGCGCAACTCGGCGAGCTGACGCCGCACGAGGTGCCACTCAACTTCCTCAACCCGCGACCGGGCACTCCGCTGGGTGACCGGGATGTGCTCGACGCCAAGGACGCACTGCGGGCGATCGCCGCATTCCGGCTGGCGATGCCGCGCACGATTCTGCGATACGCGGGCGGACGCGAGATCACGCTTGGCGACCTCGGCACCCGCGATGGCCTCCTCGGCGGAATCAACGCCGTCATCGTGGGCAACTACCTCACTACGCTGGGCCGGCCGGCCACCGAGGACCTGACTCTCCTGGGCGAGCTGGCGATGCCGGTGAAGGCGCTCTCCGCCACGCTGTGAGCCGCGCGATGAGCCATGCGATGAGCCATGCGATGAGCCAGCACCCCACTGGTGCGACCGATGCGGCGGAGACCTGGGCAACGGTACGCACGATGCCTGCGCCGCCGCCCGTACCCTCGAACCGCCGCGCTACTGCCCCGTCTGCCGGCGCCGCCTCACGGTGCAGGTCGTGCCGGCCGGATGGAGCGCCCGCTGCGTCGAGCATGGCGAGACCCGCTCACCCTAAGCCGAGCCAGCATGGAGCCGCACCTTCGGGGAAAGTGGGCCTTCCCATCGCCGGAAGCGCCCACTTTCCCCGAAAGTGCGTTGAAAAACGATCATGCGTTAAGAGGTCGGTGGGCCGGGGAATCCGTCGCGCACGAGGCCGCTCCGTACGGCGTGCAGCGCCGCCTGGGTGCGGTCCTGCACGCCGAGCTTGCCCAGGATCGCGCTCACGTGGGTCTTCACGGTCTTCTCGGCCATCCCCAGCGTCTTGGCGATCTCCCGGTTGGATCGTCCGCGGGCGAGCTCGCCGAGGACCTCACGCTCCCTTGCCGTGAGCCGGTCTGCCTCCGGCACGTCACCCGCGGCGAGCAGGCTCGCCACGTCCGGGTGCAGCAGCACGTGGCCCGCGTGCACCGAGCGGATCGCCGCCGCCAACGCCTGCGGATCGACGTCCTTGTAGACGTACCCTGCCGCGCCCGCCCGTACGGCCGGAAGTACCGTCTCCGGGTCGGTGAAGCTCGTGACCACCAGTACTCGGGCGTCGTTGCCGCGCTCCCGCAGCAGACGCAGCGCCGTCACCCCGTCGCCGCCGGGCATGCGCAGGTCCAGCAGGATCACGTCCGGTCGCAGCGCGTCCGCGGCGTCCACTCCGGACGCTCCGTTCTCGGCCTCCCCGACCACCTCGATGTCGTCCTGCACGTCGAGGAAGGTACGCAGCCCTTGGCGCACGACCTGGTGATCGTCCACGAGGAGCACCCGGATGCGGTCAGCCACCGATCGGCACCTCCACCCGCACCGTGGTTCCGCTTCCGGGCCGGGACGAGACGGCCAGGCTGCCGCCGGCGGCGCGCGCCCGCTCGCGCATCGACGCGATGCCGAGCCGACCGCCGGTCCCGTTGGGTGCGGTCGACGCGGGATCGAAGCCGAGCCCGTCGTCGACGACCTCCAGGATCAGACGCGAATCTTGCGCCGTGAGTCGGACGTCGACCCGCTTCGGCGAGCCGTGGCGCAGTGCATTGTGCAGCGCCTCCTGGGCGACGCGAAACACGGCCTCCGCACGCGCGGCGTCCAGGCGCGGCACCGGCTCGGACACTATGCCTACGGTGGCGCCGTGCACGCGGTCGAGCAGCTCCACCTGCTTGCGTAGCGCGACGTCGAGCCCATCGCCGTCGAGGTCGGCGGGGCCCAACCCGATCACGATCGCCCGGACCTCCTCGGCGGCTTCGGCCGCGAGCCGACGCACCGTCGCCAGGTCGGATTCGGCCCGGGCCGGGTCGCGATGAAGGACCGTGCCGGCGGCCTCCGCGGTCAGCCGGAGGCTGAACAGCTTCTGCGAGACGGCGTCGTGCAGCTCCTGTGCGATGCGGTGCCGTTCCTCCACAATCGACAGCTCCCGACTGCGCTCGAATAGTCGGGCGTTGACCAGGGCAATCGCCGCGTGCCCGGCGAGCAGGCCGAGCAGGTCCTCATCGTCGGCCGTGAATCCGCCGGGAGCGCGCTTGTTGGCCAGGAACAGCGCGCCCAGGATCTCGTCGCCGTCGGTGATGGGCATGCCGAGGAAGTCGACGAGCACCGGGTGCGCCGCCGGCCACCCCTCGAACCGAGGGTGACGTCGGATGTCGGCCAGGCGCAACGGCTTGGGTTCGGAGAGCATCACGCCCAGCAGGCCGTGCTGGCGCGGTACCGGCCCGATCGCCTGCCACTGCGCGTCGCTGATTCCGTCGACGACAAACTCGGCGAAGGAGCGACCAGCGTCCGGCACACCGAGGGCGGCGTACTCGGCACCCAGCAGGCGCCGCGCCGAGGCGACGATCGTCTGCAATACCTCGCGCACGGACAGGTGAGAGGTGACGGCGAGCACGGCCGCGCTGACCGCCCGCAGCTCTTCCCGGTCGTCGGACCGGATCTGCTCCATACCTGAACCGTACTTCGGCCGTTCTGGATCGCGGAGGTCGTAGGTCTAAGGGCTGACTCTGGTGCCGTCGCCAGCCCGATGGCGATCGGCCGCAAGCGATCTAGCGTCGGTCTGGATGGTCCTCTCGAAGGGAGTCCGCGATGCCAGTGGCAATCGTGACCGGGGCCTCGCGCGGACTGGGTCGGGCGCTCGCCGCCGGTCTGGCCGCGGTCGGCTGGCGGCTCGTGGTGGACGCCCGAGGCGCCGAGGCGCTCGCGGCCGCGCGAGAGAACATCGCGCGCTACACCGAGATCGTCGCGCTGCCCGGTGATGTCACGGATCCCGTGCACCGCGACTCGCTCATCGCGGCCGCCGACAACCTCGGTGGGCTCGACCTACTGGTCAACAACGCCGGAATCCTCGGCCCCTCGCCGCAGCCGGCGCTGGCGGACTATCCGCTGGGCGCGCTGCGCGGGGTGTACGACGTCAACGTGTTCGCTCCGCTGGCGCTGACCCAGCTGGCGCTGCCTATGCTGCGGCGCGGCTGGGGCGCGGTTCTCAACATCACCTCGGACGCGGCGGTGGAGGCGTATCCGGGCTGGGGCGGGTACGGCTCGGCCAAGGCCGCCCTCGAGCAGGCGAGCCGCGTGCTCGCCACCGAGGAAGTCGGCGTCCGCGTGTGGTGGGTGGACCCGGGTGACCTGCGCACCCGGATGCACCAGGAAGCGTTCCCGGGCGAGGACATCAGCGACCGCCCGCGGCCGGAGTCGGTGGTGCCGGCCCTTCTGGAGCTGCTCGCCAGCGGCCGCGAGTCGGGACGGGTCCGTTTGGCCGATCTCGCCCTCCCGGTCGGCGGCGCCCCGGGTGGAGCGGCGCCGTGACGGTCGACGTCGCCAATCGCACCGGGCTGGAGGCGCACGAGCCGCCCGAGGCTCGCGGCCTGACCCGCGACGGGGTCCGGCTCCTGCTTGGCCAGCGCACCGACGGCCGACCGCGGGTGAGTCACCACCGTTTCGAGGATCTTCCCTGCCTGCTTCGACCCGGCGACCTGCTCGTCGTCAACACGTCGGGCACGCTCCCGGCCGCCGTGCCGCTCGCCCGGGGAACGGGCGTTGTGCACTTCTCCACCGAGTTGGCAGACGGGCGGTGGCTCGTTGAGATGCGCGGCGGCGATGGCGCGACGCGACTCACCGATGGCGTCCCGGGTGCGCGTTACCGGCTCGCCGGCGGGGCAGAGGTGGTCCTTCTTGCGCCGTATTCGGATGGCCGCCTCTGGGAGTCGTCTGTCCACACCGGAAACGGCAAGGACGTTGTGGCGTATCTACACCGGCACGGCCGGCCGATCCGCTACTCCTATGTGGAGCGCGAGTGGGAGCTGCCCTTCTACCAGACGGTCTTCGCGACCCAGCCCGGCAGTGCGGAAATGCCCAGCGCGGCTCGACCATTCACCGACGCGATCGTCACCCGGCTGGTCTGCGCCGGCGTGCTGATCGCGCCGGTGCTGCTGCACGCCGGCGTGGCCTCGCCCGAGGTGTACGAGCGCCCCTCTCCGGAGCGATTCGCGGTACCGGCGCCGACGGCACAAACCGTCAACCATGCTCGGGCCGACGGTGGTCGCGTCATCGCGATCGGTACGACGACCGTCCGCGCACTCGAGAGCGCCGCCGACCCGTACGGCGTGGTCAAGCCCGCGCGCGGCTGGACCGATCTGGTCATCACACCCGAGCGGGGGGTGCGGGTGGTTGATGGCCTGCTGACCGGGCTGCACGAACCGCGCGCGTCCCACCTCGGTCTGGTCGAGGCGGTGGCCGGAGCCGATCTGGTGCAGCTGTGTTACGCCGAGGCGGCCGCGCACGGTTACCTGTGGCACGAGTTCGGTGACGTCAACCTGCTTCTGCCGTGATCTTGTCGTCGTGAGTTGACGCTCGGCACGGCAGTCCGTCGGTGTAGGTGGCGTTGAGCTGATGGTCGATGGTGACGGCGGTGTACCCGGTCGTCGAGTGGAACCAGCCGAGTCCGGCCGGCCCGGCCGCGTAGAGGGCGGTGGCATAGGCGTCAGCGGCGGCGAGGTCGGGACCGACCACCGTCGCTGACGCCAGCACGGCCGTCGCCTTACCGGTGCTTGGATCCATGATGTGGGGACCGAGCTCGTACGAACCGGAGGTTGCCACCGCGGCATCGGTCAGATCCAGCACCATCACAGACCTCCGGGGATCACGGGGATCGCGGATACCGACCCGCCACCGTCCCGTCGGGCCGCGCCCGCGCACGAGCACGTCGCCGCCGCCGGAGAGGGCGAAGTCGCGGACGCCCGAATCAAGCACCCGGGCCGCGGCCCGCTCGATGCTCCATCCCTTGACCAAGCCGCTTGGGTCGAACCCGCCCGGCAGCGCCCACGGGTCAAACCAGCCCCGGGTCGCGATCGTCATCTCGTCACATCGACGCACGACCTCGCCGAGGTGAGGCGGGTACCCGGCCGGCGTCAGCTCGCCCCGACGGATCCGCGACACAAGGGAATCGGCGAGGAACGGGCTGAACCCGAGGTCCACCGCGCGCAGCTCCGCGATCGCCGCCTCGATCGCCCGCTGGACGCGGTCCCCCGACGCCACCAGGCAGAAGGAGAAGACCGTCCCCATGAGACGGACGGCATCGCGGGTCACACCGGCCGGGACCGTCATGTGAGCTGATCCAATGCGGACTGCAGTGATCTGAGATATCCGCCGCTGGTGAAGGTGGCCCCGGACATGACGTCCACATCCGCCGTCTGCGCGCTGAGCACCCGCTGCCGAAGGCGAGGCACCAGATTCGCTGCTATCCAGCGTGATCGCTCGTGCAGGCTGGGCAGGATGAGCGCGTTGACCTCGACGATCTCTCCGGCCTTGACGGTGACCTTGACCTGCACCGGGCCGTAGTCGGTCTCGACTCGGGCTCCCGTCGCTGTGCCGTCGCGCAGTGGCCGTTTGATCGTGTCCGGGCTCGGCGGCAGAGCGGGTCGCGCGCCCTCGTCCGAGCCGAGATCGGGATCCGCCGGCGGTGCGAGGATATGGCCGGCCAGGACCGCGATGCCGCCGGCGACCGCCCCGGCGGCGCCGATGAGCGCCCGTCTCACGCGTGCACCTCAGTGCGGCGTACTCGTGAGGCAGCGGGCCGTTCTGCCGCGGCTGGGTGTAGCGCGAATGCCTCGACGTGGACCCGATGGCGTGGGACGCCGAGGTCCTTCGCGGCGCCGAGAACGATCGCGGCGAAGCCGGGGGGACCGCAGACATACCAGGTGCGCTCGGCGATGTCGGGCACCAGCGATGACACGCGTGCAGCGGTGACGGGCTGCCGCTCCCGATCGCCCACAAGACAGTGCAGCGTGCCGCCGAGCGCGCGTACAGCCGGGGCAAGCTCGTCGCCGAAGATCAGATCGTCGTGATCGTGCGCGCGGTAGAGCACGGCGGGTGCGGCGTCGGGCGGCAGGTCCGCGAGCAGCGCCCGGACGGGCGTGATGCCGACTCCCGCGGCGATGAGGGCGACCGGTCGGCCGGGCTGGCGCGCCGACGCGGTGAATGCGCCGTATGGACCCTCCATGAAGACCCTCGTGCCCGGGCGTAGCCGGCGCAGTGCGTCACCATGGTCGCCGACGGCCCGGACCGTGATGCGAAACCGGTCGCCGTTGAGGACGCCGGAGATGGAGTACGGATGAGCCTGCCACCAGAGGCCGCGGGTGAGGAGCCGCCAATGGGCGAACTGGCCGCCCGCGAAGGGCAGGCGATGAAACGCACCCTCGATGATCACCGAGACCACGTCGGGCGCCTCGGTGACGACCTCGGCGACGCGCGGGCGGTATCGCATCGTCCGGACGATCGGCAGCCCGACGCGGACCGTGATGATCGCGCCGGCGACAACCGCGTACAGACCTAGCCAGAGCCACTGGACCACCGGGTAGCCGACGAAGATCGCCCCGTTGGCGATCTGGTGCGGCACGGCAAGCGCGACCCCCGCGTACATGCTCAGATGCAGGACCCACCACGACTCGTACCGCAACCGCCGGCGGACCCGCCACCAGGAGGCGAAGCCGGCGATCAGCATGAGGGACAGACCCGCGGTGGCCAGCACGACCCATTCGTGCGTCGTGACGATCGCCCAGAACTGCGCCAGCGCGCCGGTCTCCGCCAGCGCGGCGTAAGCCAGCGTCACCAATGCGGCATGGCTCACCATGGCCAGCAGGGTCCACGGACCCAGCCGCGCGTGTATGCGCAGCAGCCGGTCCAGCCCGAGTGTGGACTCCAGCACCGGCACCCGGGCCGCGAGCAGGAGGCCGAGCAGGGCAAGGTATGCGCCGAGCAGGCCGGCCAACTGTCCCGCCGCGAGGATCAGGCCGGCGCTGGTGTCGACGCTGGGTTTCGTGACCCACCACTGGGCGACGATCGCGCCGAGACATACGCCGCAGAGAGCAGCCAGGCCGTCCACCCCTCTTGGCCGGCGTCGGGGGGCTCGGCCAGAAGGCGACGCGACGGCGTGCGGGCGCCCCGACCGCCCCGACCGCCCCGACCTAGGCACGATCATGCGGTCTCCTCCATGGCTGCTCGGTGGTTCTTGGCTGCTCGGTGGTTCTTGGCTGCTCCGTGATTCGCTGCTCCGTGATTCGCTG